>NZ_JAMPPR010000026.1:0-111775 GCF_028481645.1 Providencia sp. PROV141
CACCCCTACAATTTGAAATATGACGCGTATTTAATTGGTTGAGAACGGCATAACCTCATACCAAACCAACAACCAAATAGTCACATAAGCAAAAATCGCCGCAATAATATCGTCTATCATGATGCCAAAACCGCCGCTGACTTTTCGGTCAAAAATCCTTATCGGCCATGGCTTCCACATGTCATATATGCGGAAAATAAAGAAGGCAGTGATAACCCATTCATAATCAACAACTGGGATCGCCATGAGAGTAATCCACATCCCGATAAATTCATCCCAAACAATACTGCCATGGTCATGAATTCTCATATCATCGGAAGTGCGCTGGCAAATTAGGCAACCAATCCAAAAGCCTGCGACAATGAGTACCCACACACTCCAAATTGGCATGTTGGCCATTAATAACCAGAAAGGTATCGCAGCAAGAGAGCCCATTGTGCCTGGCACAATAGGTGAAAGGCCACTACCAAATCCTGTGGCCAATAAGTGCCAAGGATTACGCATATTCAGCCGTTTTTTTGCTTCTGCTTTTTCTTGGCGACTAGCCATTCTATGCACCTTCCGAAACAAAATGATCGAAACCTTTTAGGTTTACATCAACTTCTTGGTTATTGCAAAAGTAGCTAATCCCTTCAGACTGCGGCTTAATTTGCCCAATACACGTAAAGCCTGAGCCTGTATGTGCAAGTGCCATCTCTAGCGCCCCGCGGTTAATTTCAGGAACGGTAAAGCAAAGTTCGTAGTCTTCACCACCACTCAAAGACCATAAACGCCCTTGTTCGATACTACAACTTTGTTTCAACGCTTCTGATTGAGGCAATGCATCTAAATTAATGCGCGCACCACAACTACTCGCTTTCAAGATGTGGTTGAGATCAGAAACTAAACCATCCGAAATATCAATCGCAGAAGAAGCCAGGTTTCTCAACGCTTGGCCTTGTAAAATTCGTGGCTGTGGACGTAAATGGCGCGCAATTAGCCATTCTTGATGTTCTAAATTTTTAACATTCAGTTTATCTTGCAAAATAGCAAGGCCAGCAGCGCTATCACCGAGAGTCCCCGTGACATAAATCCAATCGCCATTACGCGCTCCAGCACGGGACATCGCTTTGCCGTTTGGCACTAAGCCATGAACCGTGTAGGTCAAGCTCATCGGGCCGCGGGTTGTATCACCACCAATTAATTGCATGCCATAATAGTTAAGCTGTTCAAACAAACTATCACTAAAAGATTGTAACCAATCACAATCAACACAAGGCAATGTAATTGCCAAAGAAACCCATGCTGGGTCTGCGCCCATCGCTGCGAGGTCACTTAAATTAGATGCTAATGATTTATAAGCAAGATCAGCTGGTGAAATGGTTGGTAGGAAATGAATACCAGAAACGAGAGTGTCAGTGCTTACAGCAAGTTGCTGTTTTTCTGGAATGGTCATCAACGCACAGTCATCCCCAATACCGATATTAACATCACGTCGGTTAGTGGTTTGACGGTTAAAATAACGCGCGATGAGGTCAAATTCGCCATATAACATGGTAGATTTTCCGTTTTCGCTATATCTATTTTCGTTTAAGACGAAGCAAATAATTTACACCCTAATAATTCAATAATAGGTAAATAGCACCGAATTGCTAACCTGAAGATTCTATCTAATTGGTTGCAATTATTCTTCGCTCACCGGCCATTGAAATATCGCGAGCATATAAACACAAAGGTAGACTGGAACCCAGCCTACCTATTTATTACCGTAGTGCTACAGGAGGGAACCCTGATATTATTATTTTTTACGGCGAACCGCAGGTGCAGCTTTGTCTAATACACCGTTAACGAATTTATGGCTATCTTCTGCGCCAAAAACTTTCGCTAATTCAATACCTTCGTTGATTGCGACTTTATAAGGTACATCTTGACGGAAACTTAATTCAAACATGGAGACGCGTAAAATCGCTTTTTCTACCTGCCCTAACTCTTCGAGCTGACGAGATAAATAAGGCGCCATCTGTTGATCTAGTTTTGTTGCGTTAGTCGCAACACCTGATAACAGTTCACGAAAATAGTTTACGTCGACGTCTGACATGTCCTGTTCAGCAATAAACTCATATTCGACTTCAGCAATTGGATTGCCAGATAATTGCCATGAATAAATGGCTTGTACAGCACACTCACGAGCGCGGCGACGAGCAGCAGGTTTCACAAGATTCCCCTTAAATTTAAAAACTGTACACAATAAACACTTGTTGCATTGCGTAATCTACACCGTGATGGCGAAAAAACAGCAACATAGAGCAAATTGTGTATTATTTGCCTTTGATGGCTTTAATTACATTAATCATTTCAAGTGCTGTCAGTGCAGCTTCAGCACCTTTATTACCTGCTTTAGTACCCGCACGTTCAATAGCTTGTTCAATATTTTCAGTGGTTAACACACCAAAAGTCACTGGTACTTCACTGTTCATCGCAACATGAGATAAACCAGAGCTACATTCACCTGCAACGTATTCAAAGTGAGCAGTACCACCACGAATAACGGTACCTAATGCAATCACTGCATCATATTTATTCGTTTCAACCAATGCTTTTGTGGTCAATGGCAGCTCATAAGCGCCTGGAACCCACACAATTGTAATATTGTCATTTGAAACCTGACCAATGCGTTCTAACGCATCAACAGCACCTTCCAGCAGACTATCATTAATAAAGTTGTTAAAACGAGCGATAGCGATAGCAACACGCGCTTGTGGAGCAGCAACAACACCTTTAATTACGTTCATAGCCTTCCTCTAATATTAATTATAACCCGCGGGGCGCGGATTTTATCACATTCTTTCGTGTATCGTACGTATGATTTTCAAAAAAACCATTTACCATACGGGACGAAGCCTGACACGTAGGTCTGGCCCGACTTGCTTCACTTCTGTAAATTCAAATTTTGGCGCATCAACAAGGCCGTTAAGCGGCGGAAAGTCCACCAAACCTCGAGCGCTGTCACCTAGTAATTTAGGTGCAATATAGACAATCAGTTCGTCAACTAAACCTAATTTAAGCAATGAGCCTGCGAGTTTTGCCCCCGCCTCAACCCAAATACTATTCACATTACGTTTAGCCAGTTGCATCATTAAAATAACCAGATCGGTGCCGTTTTCATCTGCTGGAATAGCGATTTGCTCAACTTTTCCTTGCCATACTGCATTTTCATCTGGGTTTGAGCGCACTAACCAACATTCACCATCTAATTGAGTAACTTTATGGTCAGGAGTCACTCGATTGTGGTTATCTAGCACAATACGAATGGGTTGGCGTACTTGGCTTTCTGGATACACTTGTTGGATATCTGATGGGAGCTCGTTCCAACGCACCGTTAAAGAAGGGTCATCAGCAACTACCGTGCTGCTCGTACTTAAAATAGCACTAGCCTCGGCTCGAAGAGCTTGTACATCTTTGCGAGCTGCGGAGCTGGTAATCCATTTGCTTTCCCCTGATTCAAGGGCGGTCTTGCCATCAAGCGAAGCAGCAAGTTTCAACTGGATATAGGGAAACCCGGTACGCATACGTTTTAAAAAGCCACGGTTCGCCGCTTCAGCATCGTCTAATAAAACATTACTACGTGTTTCAATTCCTGCTTGCGACAACATATACAGACCACGGCCTGCAACCTGAGGATTGGGGTCTTGCATGGCGGCAACGACTCGGCTTACACCTGCAGTAATCAGTGCTTCTGCACAAGGTGGAGTGCGGCCGTGATGACTGCAAGGCTCAAGGGTGACATAGGCCGTTGCCCCTTGCGCTTTTTCCCCTGCCATACGCAATGCGTGAACCTCAGCGTGGGGTTCCCCTGCTTTCTGATGATACCCCTCACCGACAATGGCACCATCACGCACAATCACACACCCGACATTTGGATTAGGTGATGTAGTAAAACGCCCTTTTCGTGCCAATTCAAAAGCACGAGCCATATACATGTTGTCTTGTTCAATCATTAGCGTTAATCCTGTAATTTAGCGATTTCTTCGCCAAATTCGCGCACATCTTCAAAGCTGCGGTAAACAGAAGCAAAACGGATATAGGCAACTTTATCGAGCTTTCTCAGTTCTTCCATTACCAAGCTCCCAATCAGTTTAGATGGAACTTCACGCTCCCCCGTGGCTCGCAGTTGGGATTTGATTGATATAATGGCTTGCTCGATGTCATCTGAGCTAACAGGGCGTTTTTCTAATGCTTTTTGCATACCTCGGTTAAGCTTTTCTTCATCAAATGGCTCGCGAACGTCATCACTCTTAATGACACGAGGCATTACCAGCTCTGCAACCTCGAAAGTGGTAAATCGTTCATGGCAAAGCAAACATTGGCGGCGCCTGCGTACTTGAGAGCCTTCACCAACCAGACGCGAGTCGATGACTTTCGTATCTACAGCTGAGCAGAATGGGCAGTGCATAGCGTTTCCTGAATCTATTTACGGAGAACTAGTTTACCCTACTATGCAAGAAAAAACACCCAAGAAGATGCCTCCTAGGGTGCTTGTAACTCTTCATATTTCGCGCTGCAGGAGGGGGTGGCATCATTTATTAACCCTAGTCACATACTTTGTATGCTCCTAGGGATTAATTGCATTTGTCGCCTACCTACAACACAAACTAGTTTGAGTATTAATTATCTTAGCTATTTTCAAATCTAAGGCAGTAATGACTCTTGGTCAGCACCTTCTTTTTCGACTTTCGCTTGCATCAAGTGTTCACGCTTCATACCCATCTTCAATGCTAATGCAGAAGCAACATAAATAGATGAGATAGTACCGATAGTTACACCGATTAACATAACCAACGAGAAGCCTTCTAACATTGCGCCACCGAACAGGTATAGCATCAGAACCACTAACAATGTGGTGGCTGATGTCATGATGGTACGGCTCAATGTTTGCGTCAAAGAGACGTTCATGATTTCGTACGGTGTACCACGGCGTATTTTACGGAAGTTTTCACGGATACGGTCTGATACAACGATACTGTCGTTCAGTGAGTAACCAATAACTGACATCAATGATGCTACTATAGTCATATCTATCTCTATATGGAACAAAGACAGAATACCTAAAGTGATCACCACGTCATGCGCAAGAGATAACACGGCACCCGCAGCCAAACGCCATTCAAAACGGAAACCAACATAGATAAGGATACAAATCAACGCAGTTAACAGAGCCAAAGCCCCTGTTTGTGCTAATTCAGCCCCAACACTAGGCCCCACGAATTCAATACGTTTTACGGTTGCTTTATCATCCACATTTTGGTTGATAATCGTGATAATTTCTTTACCGACTTCTTGACCAGCAGTGCCTTCAATTGGCGGAATACGGATCATGATATCGCGGCTGCTACCAAAGTTTTGGATTAGTGGATCTTTATGATTCGAGTTAGACAAGCTATCACGAATTTTATCCAAATCAGCTGGCTGACTTAAGTTGATTTCAATTACCGTACCACCGGTGAAATCTAAGCCCCAGTTAAAACCTTTGACGCCAATAATCACAAAAGAAGCTATCAGTAATACGATAGAAATGCTAAAGGCAACGTTGTCCCAGCGCATAAAGTCATAAACTTTACGGCCATAGTTCAATTGTTCAACAGTATAATCCTGTGCCACAACGTGCTCCTTAAATTGACAGCTTGTTAATACGTTTACCGCCGTAAAGCAGGTTCACGATAGCACGTGTACCAACGATAGCTGTAAACATAGAGGTTGCGACACCAATCGCTGTCGTAATCGCAAAGCCTTTAATAGACCCAGTACCCACTGCATATAGAATAATCGCAGTGATCAGTGTCGTTAAGTTTGCGTCTGTAATACTTGAGAAGGCGCCTTTATACCCTTCATGAATTGCTTGCTGAACAGATCGACCGTTCTTGAGCTCTTCCTTAATCCGTTCGTTAATTAGAACGTTCGCATCGACGGCAACCGCAAGAGTTAACACGATACCGGCAATACCAGGCATAGTCAGAGTTGCGCCCGGTAATAAGGACATCACCCCAACAATTAACACCAAGTTTGCCAACAGCGCGCTACTCGCAATCAGACCAAATTTACGATAGTAAATAATCATAAACAGGATAGAAGCTAACAGACCTGCGATACATGCTTTCAGCCCTTGCTCGATATTTTGCATACCTAGTGTTGGACCAATGGTACGTTCTTCAACAATTTGGATTGGCGCAATCAATGCACCTGCACGTAACAGTAATGAAAGCTGGCGAGCTTCAGTGCCGTTATTAATACCAGTAATACGGAATTTGCTACCAAAACGTGCAGAAATACGTGCCGCATTGATGACTTTTTCATCTTTCACCAAAATTGAACGGCCTGTTGCATCTTTCTTGCCACTGTCTTTGTATTCAACAAACAGCGTTGCCATCAGCTTGTCTTGGTTATCACGTGTAAAGTCAGACATGATAGAACCACCAGAACTATCAAGACTGATACTCACTTGTGGTTGACCGTTTTCATCCGCATCAGATGTTGAGTCGGTAATATGGTCACCCGTTAAGATCACACGCTTATATAAGACATAAGGCATGCCTTCACGGTCATATTTAACTTCTGAATCACCTGGTACACGGCCACTTTCCGCTGCAGAAGAATCCACGGCGGTATTCACTAGACGGAATTCTAATGTCGCAGTCGCACCTAAAATCTCTTTTGCGCGCGCAGTATCTTGAATACCCGGTAATTCAACCACAATTCGGTCAGCGCCTTGGCGTTGAACGAGTGGCTCCGCAACACCTAATTGGTTTACACGGTTGCGAATAATAGTAATGTTCTGAGAAACCGCATAGTTACGTGCTTCACGTAAACGCTCGTCAGTCATAACAGCAATCATCGTGTTATCGCTGCCATCACTAAAGACTAAGTCTGGGTATTTACGAGACAATGCTTTTTCAGCTTGGCTACGATCATCCGCGTTACGGAAACGAACTTCCACGCTGTAATCATTGCCTTTACGAATAGAAGAGTACGCAATGCCTTCTTGACGCAGGTCATTACGCAAACCATCCATGTTTTGTTCCTGCAATTTACCTAATGCAGTGTCCATATCAACTTCCATCAGGAAGTGAACCCCACCACGCAGATCAAGACCCAGCTTCATCGGTTCACCACCGACAGCTTCGAGCCACTTAGGCGTTGCAGGTGCAAGGTTTAGTGCAACAACATACTGGTCACCCAGTGCATTCATGATCACTTCACGTGCACGTAACTGAACATCAGAGTTGTTGAATCGGGCTAAAATGGCCCCATTTTCTAGAGAGATAGATTTACTCTCAATTTTATCGTCTTTTAACGATTTCTGGACTTGGATCAGCGTTTGTTCATTGGCGGCGGTTCCCCGCACGCCAGTGATCTGAACAGCCGGATCCTCACCATATAGGTTTGGAAGTGCATAAAGCAAACCGATGAGGATCGCGAAGATCAACATCAGATACTTCCACAAAGGATAACGGTTTAGCACGGCAGTTCCCTTCGGGAGAATCAGAATTAAATTGCTTTCATTGTGCCTTTAGGTAAAACAGCAGCAACGAAATCACGTTTGATGGTTACTTCTGTGTTCTCACTCAGCTCAAGAACCACATAACCGGTTTCAGACACTTTAGTTACACGTCCGATTAAACCGCCAGTTGTTAAAACTTCATCACCTTTAGTGATAGATTCCATCAATTTACGGTGTTCTTTCGCACGTTTTTGCTGTGGACGCAAAATCATGAAATAGAAGATCAGCGCGAAAACAACAAGCATGATAACCATAGTGTACGGGCTACCTTGCGCTGGTGCACCTGCTGACGCCGCTGCTTCAGAAATAAAAAAACTCATTCAACTTTCCTCATTGTTTTATTGAAAGCAATTTTACATACAAAAAAGCTAAGTTTGATATGCTACACAGATTAATGGCATTTCGCACTTAAATTCATTCGATATTTAATGAAGGTTCAGGTTTACCAATCTTTTGGTAAAAATCTTTAGCAAACTCTTCAAAATTCCCATTTTCAATGGCTTGGCGAATACCGGCCATCAAGCGCTGGTAATAACGTAAATTATGGATGGTATTGAGCCTTGCACCAAGAATTTCATTACATCTATCAAGGTGATGCAGATAAGCACGGCTATAATGACGACAAGTATAGCAGTCACAATCAGCATCCAGCGTCGATGTGTCTGATTTATACTTAGCATTACGAATTTTTACCACGCCATTTGTCACAAATAAATGCCCATTTCGTGCATTTCGTGTTGGCATCACACAATCGAACATATCAATACCGCGACGAACCCCTTCCACTAAATCTTCAGGCTTACCAACCCCCATTAAGTAACGAGGTTTATCCGCTGGAATTTGCGGGCAGACATGTTCTAAGATTCGGTGCATATCTTCTTTCGGTTCGCCAACGGCTAAGCCGCCTACAGCGTACCCATCAAAGCCGATTTCCACCAGCCTCTTAACTGAAATATCACGTAAATCTTCGTAAACACTACCTTGAATAATACCGAATAAGGCATTTTTATTGTTTAGTTCGTCAAAACGTTGGCGGCTACGTGCAGCCCAACGCAGTGACATTTCCATTGATGTCTTTGCATAGTCCCAATCTGCTGGATATGGCGTACACTCGTCAAAAATCATGACAATGTCTGAGCCAAGGTCATACTGAATTTCCATCGACTTTTCAGGACTTAGGAAAACTTTTTCACCGTTGATTGGGTTGCGAAAATGCACACCTTCTTCTTTAATTTTGCGCATCGCACCAAGACTGAAGACCTGAAAACCACCTGAATCGGTTAAAATTGGGCCTTGCCATTGCATAAAGTCATGGAGATCGCCATGTAACTTCATGATTTCTTGCCCTGGGCGCAACCACAAGTGGAAAGTATTCCCTAATAAGATTTGAGCGCCGGTTTCTTTGACTTCTTCCGGTGTCATACCCTTAACTGTACCGTAGGTTCCTACTGGCATAAATGCAGGGGTTTCCACCACACCACGCTCAAAGACTAAGCGACCACGGCGTGCATTGCCATCGGTCGTTTGTAATTCATATTTCACGTTTGCCTCCTAGCAGCAGAAAAACAGTCTGTTGCTATCGATAATATTAATTTGCTAAGCAAGCAGCCGATGCCACCGCTTCAAACTGATTACTCACCAATTTTCTCAAATCGAGCTTTTGTATTGGGGGTAATAAACATAGCATCACCATAACTAAAGAAACGGTATTTTTGTTCAACGGCTTCTTTATATGCATTCATGGTGTTTTTGTATCCAGCAAACGCAGAAACCAACATAATTAATGTCGATTCTGGTAAGTGGAAGTTGGTGATCAGTGCATCTATCACCTGATATTCATACCCTGGATAAATAAAGATTTGGGTATCATCAAAAAATGGAGCTATTAATGCATCTTGGCTCGCTTTTGCGGCACTTTCTAGCGACCGAACCGACGTCGTCCCAACAGCGATAACACGATTACCTCGTGCTTTACAGGCTAAAACAGCGTTTACGACCTCTTGTGGCACTTCTGCATATTCAGAATGCATAATGTGATCTTCGATAGTATCAACCCGTACAGGTTGAAAGGTACCGGCTCCCACATGCAATGTCACAAACGCCATTTCTACGCCTTTTTGGCGCAATGCTTCAAGTAACGGCTCATCAAAGTGTAAACCTGCCGTTGGTGCCGCAACAGCACCTGGTTTTTCGCTATACACGGTTTGATAAAGTTCTTTATCAGACTCTTCATCAGGACGGTCAATATAAGGTGGCAGAGGCATATGACCAATTTGGTTTAGAATGCTTAATACATCACGTTCATCGTCAAAACGCAGTTCAAACAATGCACCATGACGTGCGACCATCGTCGCTTTCACGCTTTCATCTTCGCCTAGCAGTAATTCAGCCCCTTCTTTTGGTGCTTTTGATGCCCTAACATGAGCGAGTACGCGGTGTTCATCCAACATACGCTCAATCAGAACTTCAATTTTACCACCGCTAACTTTGCGCCCAAATAACCGTGCGGGGATCACGCGAGTATTATTGAACACCAGTAAGTCACCATGCTCCAATTTTTCTAGAATATCGGTAAAAACACCATGCGTGAGCTGCCCTGAGCCGCCATCTAGGCTTAATAAACGGCAAGCACTACGCTCAGCCTGCGGATAATGGGCAATCAGTTCTTCAGGTAATTCAAAAGTAAAATCGGAAACACGCATTGTATTGACATCAATCTAAAAAAACAGGCGACTAGTCTAGTGCCGCACTGACTTTGGCGCAAGAAATAAGCGCAAAATCGCACAAAAAAGCACCATTATTTAACAAATATTTTGTTAGCAAAAAATTCTGCGTACTATTTATCCATTCAAAGAATGAATTATTTCAATCTTACTCACTTTTCATGACAGATTTATTTCTATTGTTTTTCTTCATTTCTCAATGTTCATACACCATGAATTTCGGATTCAAAGCAATTACTGCTATAGTTTGAGCAATCAAAAAGTTAGCTAAGCTGCGCTGCATGTCCTATGGATTTCGAATCACAGGTAGGCAGCAAGTAAAGATATCCCGATGAGCATACATGAGTATGTGATTCGGGTGGCTTTACGAAGCTAACACCCCTGTGGTTTGAAAGACGACGGACATTTTATGTGAACTATTTAGCGCACCTCCATTTGGCCCACCTCGCTGACAGCTCCTTACTCGGCAACATCATGGCTGACTACGTCCGCGGCAACCCTACGGGCCTTTATTCGCCCGAAATTGTCTCTGGTATCTTTATGCATCGAACTGTCGACCGCGTTACAGATACTCACCCTTTAGTCAAAGAAGCTAAATTGTTGTTTCGTGATGAGTATCGCCGTGTTGCACCTATAACCTTAGATTTAGTTTGGGATCATTTTTTATCTTTGCATTGGTCAACTATTGAACCATCAATACCGCTAGTAGACTTTGTACGTGACTGCCGAAAAATTATTGAGCCGCAGCTTTGTCATACCCCTGAAAAATTCCAGGAGTTAAATGAATACCTCTGGCCTCAGCGATGGTTAATTTGCTATGCAGATAAAAATTATATTGGAAAATCACTGAATGGTATGGCAAGAAGACGGCCAAAGCTTAGCGCACTAAGTGGTTCATTTGACGACTTTTTATTACAATATGATGCATTAGAAACTATTTTCTTTCAATTTTATCCACAAATGATGGCTAATGCGCTGCAACATTTTTTTGTACAGACTGTCACAATTAACACAAAGGAATAAATTAAAGCTTGCACTTTAGTGGAATAAAACTATCTTATTGATATTAGTTTGATAAACCAGTACTATTGATAGCCAAAACCTATCACAATAATTGGTTTAAATGTCTTTATTATCAAAAGATATTTTTCTATTCTTTTGGAAGTCTATGTCCATACTATTTATCAGTGATTAAATAGACAGGACAACAAACTTTAATTCAAACTCATAGGAGTAAATTATGGTTCTGGTAACACGTCAAGCCCCTGACTTTACTGCTGCAGCTGTTTTAGGTAATGGTGAAATCGTTGATAACTTCAACCTGAAAACCCACCTGAACGGCCGTCCAGCTGTGATCTTCTTCTGGCCAATGGACTTTACTTTTGTTTGTCCTTCAGAGCTTATCGCATTTGACCACCGCTACGAAGAATTCAAAAAACGTGGCGTAGAAGTTGTTGGTGTTTCTTTTGACTCTGAGTTTGTTCATAACGCATGGCGTAAAACACCAGTAGATAACGGCGGTATTGGTGAAGTTAAATATCCAATGGTTGCTGATATCAAACGCGAAATCATCAAAGCTTATGGTATCGAACACCCAGATGCAGGCGTTGCACTGCGTGGTTCTTTCCTCGTTGACAAAAACGGCGTTGTCCGTCACCAAGTCGTTAATGACCTGCCACTAGGCCGTAACATTGACGAAATGCTGCGTATGGTTGACGCACTGCAATTCCACGAAGAGCACGGTGATGTTTGCCCAGCTCAGTGGGAAAAAGGCCAAGAAGGTATGAATGCATCTCCAAAAGGCGTTGCTGACTACCTGACTAAAAACTCTGCAAAACTGTAATTCGTTACGCGAGTTTTAGAAAAGCGGGCATCAAGCCCGCTTTTTACTTTTTGTGAACCAAGTCTATCTTTTCTCTTCCTACTCGCATTTATTCCACTCAGTTAACAATTCTTAACTCAAATACTCAATGTTTTGTATTATTGTGTGCTATACAATAAAGACACAAATAATTAACAAATCATTCATATTGAATATTTGTGCGATAGAACAACTCAACTAACCCTAACTGGGAGATACGAATGATAAAAACATCATTACGCCCTGCGGTTCTATTTCTTTCCTTACTTGTTTCTAATCAACTGTATGCCGCCTCTGAACCTGCCGTTGAAGCGAAAAAAGGTATGGTTGTTTCCTCCCAACATTTAGCATCACAAATTGGGGCTGATATTCTAAAATCAGGCGGCAATGCTATTGATGCCGCTGTTGCGGTAGGATATGCACAAGCCGTAGTTAACCCTTGCTGTGGCAATATCGGCGGTGGTGGCTTTATGACTATTCATCTAGCCGATGGCAAAGATTTATTTATTAATTTCAGAGAAACCGCGCCCGGTGCCGCTAGTGCAGATATGTATTTAGATAAAGACGGCAAACTAATCAAAGATGCGAGCCTATATGGCTATCTCGCGTCAGGTGTACCGGGTACCGTTAAAGGCTTAGACTATGCCTTAGAAAAATACGGTACGATGAGCCGCCAGCAAGTGATGGCGCCGGCTATTAAATTAGCTAGAGAAGGCTTTGTGCTGACTAGAGCGGATACTGATGTTCTCGACACCACGACAGAACGTTTTAAACAAGACCCAGAAGTCGCACGTATCTTCTTAAAACCTGATGGTAGTTCTTTCCAACCCGGTGACTTGTTAGTTCAGACTGATTTAGCTAATACCTTAGAAAAAATTGCCCAAAACGGTCCTTCTGCTTTTTACGAAGGAGAGATCCCCAAAATTGTTGAAGAAGCCTCCAAGAAAAATGGGGGCATCTTAACCGCAAAAGATTTTGCGGATTTTACTATCACAGATACAGCCCCTGTTAGCTGTACCTATAGAGGCTATCAATTTATTTCAGCACCACCACCAAGTTCAGGTGGAGTGACTATCTGCCAAACGCTTAATATCTTAGAAGGGTATGACCTTAAAGAAATGGGCTTTAACTCTGCCGACTATATTCATACTCTTACAGAAGCAATGCGCCATGCCTATATGGATAGAAACACCTTCTTAGGCGACCCTGAATTTGTCGATAATCCAACGGAAAAGCTACTCAGCAAAGCCTATGCAGAAGAGCTACGCAAAGAAATCAAACCCAACCAAGCAACGCCATCAACTCAGGTTCAACCAGGAATAGGGCCTCACGAAAAACCGGAGACTACACATTATTCTGTTGTTGATGAAAAAGGAAACGCAGTTTCAACCACTTACACGATTAATGGTCGCTTTGGCTCTGTGGTGATCCCGCCCGGAACTGGCTTTTTCTTGAACGATGAAATGGATGACTTCACCACCAAAGTAGGTGAAAAAAACCTGTATGGTTTAGTACAAGGGGAGCGCAACTCTATTGCTCCAGGTAAGCGCCCACTATCCTCGATGAGCCCGACTATCGTGACGAAAGATGGCAAAGTATTTTTAGTTCTCGGTTCCCCAGGAGGCTCACGGATTATTTCGATTACGCTGCAAACTGCTTTAAATATTATCGACCATGGTATGCCACCACAAGAAGCCGTTAATGCACCGCGTATTCACCATCAGTGGCTCCCTGATGAGGTCTATTATGAGCAAAGAGGGGTTTCTAAAGACACCTTAGCGCTACTCGATAAAATGGGTTACCAGATGGTTGAACAAACACCATGGGGTGCCGCCGAGCTGATTATGGTCGCGATCCCTGAAGGCGCTGGTGTTAGTGCCAAGTCTTCGGGTAATGATTCTGCTGTTTCGGGGAAAGTTCGTGAAGGCTTCATTTATGGCTCTAACGATGTACGCCGTCCAGCAGGGAGCGCTGTCGGTGTTGATTAATGGCCCAATAAAATAGAAAAAGGAGCTATTTAGCTCCTTTTTTTGTAATTTCAACTAATTACACTTGTTTATGCTGTGCAGCAGGTGACACAAACTTATCGCATAAAATTGCCACGACCATCACAACAACCGTTGGTAATACCCAGACTAAGTCTTGTTTATACAGTGGCATTGCTGTCATCCATTCAGGAATATAACCTTTAAGATGATCTGACGCCTTTACGGCACCGATTAAACCGACGACAAAGCTAACTAACATTGTCGGCGCAATCACTATCGTTGGGTTTTTCCACCACTTCAAAGTAAAGCTTAATAAAATTAAGACAATACAGGGCGGATAAATTGAAACTAGCACGGGTAATGAGAAGGCGATTAACTTACTTAAACCTAAGTTTGAGATCACCATGGAGAACACACCCAAGATCAACACCAGTTTACGGTAAGAAATCGGTACATAGCGGCTAAAGAACTCGGCACAGGCACAAGTTAAACCCACGGCAGTGACCATACAGGCAACAAAGATTAATACCGCAAGGAAGAAGCTACCGTAATTACCAAAAGTATATTGAACATAGGTATGTAAAATATCAGCGCCATCAGCAGGGTTGGGAATTAACGAACCGCTATTCTCACCAAGCTTAAACAAGGACAAATAAACCAGAGTTAATAATACCCCTGCAATTAACCCTGCCCACATAGTGTAACGAGTTAATAATGAAGAGTTTTCGATACCCCTTGAACGTGCCGCATTAACAATAACGATACCAAATACCATAGCACCAAGGGTGTCCATAGTTAGATAACCATTGATAAAACCGTTCGAGAAAGCCATCTCACGGTATTCTATTGTAGAAGGGATCGGATCCCCCGCAGGCCACATGACAGCCGCAATACCCAAAATAGCCAAGGCTAACATTTTTACAGGCGCTAAAATGTGCCCAACGCTATCGAGCAGTTTTCCAGGATATAGTGAAATACCGATAACTAGAACGAAGTAAACTACGCTGTAGATAAGTAATAGCATATCGGACTCGCCACCGAATAAGGGTGCGATACCGACTTTATAGGATACAGTTGCCGTTCTTGGCGTTGCGAATAGAGGCCCTACAGACAAATAAGCGACAACCGCCAATAGTAACCCTGCCGTTTTGCCTACAGGTGTACTGAGCGCTTCAATCCCCCCACCTACTTTAGCTAGTGCAATAACGGTTAAAACAGGTAAACCCACGCCTGTAACCAAAAACCCTAGTGCCGCAGTCCAAACTTGTTCCCCTGCCTGCAAGCCAACCATAGGAGGAAAGATAATGTTTCCTGCCCCGACGAATAACGCAAAAGTCATAAAGCCTAATGCGATGATATCTCTTGATGATAAACGATGAGCCATATTATGTTATTTTTAAGTGACAAAATAGAAAATTATGGGTTTACACTTAGCAACCCTTTGAAATATATATAGCGAGATAGAATTCTGATAAACATACTGTTAACAATATAAAAAAGCATGTTTGTTTGTATCATACGAAATGAAAAGTCAAAAAACAGAAAAATTCGCCAATAACTGACAACAAGTAGAACTTTTATAGGGAAAAAAGGCAATAGCAAACCGAAAAACAAGAATAAATAACTAAACTAATTTTCAGAACTAGTGATTACTTTCAGTAAAATCCTAATACTCGTTATATACCTTGCTCGAAAAATAAACAACTCGTCTTTTTCTGGTGATTATAATTGATTATTTAACAGAATATATAATTGATGTGATAACAATAATCAGCATTAAATATATATATTTTGAATTGAATACAGATATGGGTTGATAAATAGAAATAATCCACTTTATTAATATTTTGATTACATTAACAAAGTGGAATTATTTACCCATTTTTAAGTTTTTTGTCATCAACAATAAATACTGGCGGTAAAGTAAATGAAAACTCACTTCCTTTACCTAATTGGCTTGTTACCACCAATTGGCTGCTATGGTGTTGTAGTGCATGTTTAACAATAGCCAACCCAAGACCGGTACCTCCACCACCTTGACGGGAGCGTGCTTTATCTACCCGATAAAACCGTTCTGTCAAACGAGGAATATGCTCTGCGGGTATCCCTTGCCCGTTATCTCTCACACTAAAGCGAGCACCCTGACCATTTCTTTGCCATTCAACCCAAATTTTGGTGCCTTCTGGCGTATGGCTAATTGCGTTATAGACTAAATTCGCCACTGCACTTCGTAATTGTTCTTCATTGCCATGGACACGCAATTTTTCATCAACATGAAATTCAAACTGGTGGCGCCCTTGGCTTAAACTGAGTGCTTCTTGTTCAATCATTTTGAGAATGACGGGGATATTCACTTGCTCATCAAGGTTAATTTGAGGAGCAATTTCTATACGTGATAACTGCAAAAGCTGTTTGACCAAGTTATCCATACGATGAGTTTGCTCTTGCATGACATGCAGTGCTTTTTTATTGACCGCAGTGACATTTTCTTGGTCATCCATGACCTCAAGGTAGCCTTGAATGACAGTAAGAGGAGTTCGTAGTTCATGGCTTACATTCGCAAAGAAGTCCCTACGCGCCTTTTCCAAACGTCGTTTTTCTGTCACATCTCGAGCTACCATCAATAATTGCCCTTCGGTATACGGCAAGATACGAAATTCAACAATTTCACCACTATTCAGCTCGATAGTCAGTGCTTGGTCATAACGCTTAATGGTGAAGTAGCGGCTAAAATCTGGGTAACGTAATAAATTAAAAATATGTTGGCCATTATCTTCAGGCCAACGGAAGCCGAGTAAAGCCTGCGCATGACGA
Organism: Providencia sp. PROV141; assembly: GCF_028481645.1. Lineage (NCBI taxonomy): Bacteria > Pseudomonadati > Pseudomonadota > Gammaproteobacteria > Enterobacterales > Morganellaceae > Providencia > Providencia sp. PROV141. The sequence goes on from NZ_JAMPPR010000026.1 coordinate 16,921, forward strand.
TTACACCAGAAGATATTCCCTTCTGTTGTCATCATAACTACTGCATCAGGTAGTGATTCTGCACCACTACGAAACCGTTTAATTAACTGACCTAGCTCACGACGGCGTTTACGATTACGTTGTTGCATCTGGTAGATGCCATAAAATATCGGTTCCCACCCACCTCTCCCCTCGGGGGGTAACATGCTTTTATCTAGCCACAACCAGTAAGAGAGTTTAAGTAAGTTATACCCATGCCATGTCAGTGCAGCAAGTAGCGATATCACTAATAGCCACGCTAGGTGGCCAATAAAAACCGATAAGATAAGGGCGGGTAAGATAAATAAAAACAGCCCCCAAATCAGCTGCTTAATCGATAAACGTTCAAGCACGCATGCCTCTCCCTTTGTGGTTTTTAGTAACGGATAGAAAAACGATAACCTGTACCGCGTACAGTTTGTACCATTTTATCATGACCTTCCGTCTCTAGCGCCTTTCTTAACCGCCGAATATGTACGTCGACAGTTCTATCTTCCACATACACATTAGCTCCCCATACATAATTTAGTAGCTGTTCTCTACTATATACGCGTTCAGGGTGAGTCATGAAGAAATGCAGTAATTTATATTCAGTTGGGCCCATATCGATAGGGATTTCATTGCTGGTCACACGATGAGATGTAGGGTCTAACATTAACCCATTCATTTCAATAATATCTTCCGTCGCCATTGGTGAAATACGGCGTAAAATTGCCTTTACCCGAGCGATTAATTCCTTTGGTGAAAACGGCTTAATCAGATAGTCATCCGCGCCAACTTCCAAACCTTTTACGCGGTCTTCTTCTTCGCCTCGTGCAGTCAACATCATGACAGGAACGTCACGTGTTGCGCTATCACGCTTCATATGTTTAATTACTTGGATTCCAGATCCCCCTGGGATCATCCAATCCAGGAGTACGAGGTCAGGCAAAGGGTCAACGAGTTGTGCAATCGCACTGTCATAATCATCAGCTTCAATAGGCTGAAAACCATTCTGTTCTAATACAAAACAAACCATTTCTCGGATGGGCGCTTCATCTTCAACAACTAGAATGCGTCTTGCCATGATTGTTCCTGTAAAATTAAGAAGACATTTAAAATGTGAAAGCATTATGCGTCACTTTTATGACAGAATTATGAATATCAATGGGTGAAACTCATATTAATCTTTATTTTAACGGTTAAATGTCATTTAAGTGAAATATTTCCGCAACATGGTAATAAAGTCGCAAACATCCCTCAACGAGTTATCTGGATCAGGTATACTCAATTATCGAACGTTCGTGCACATTATTGATGACAGGAATTAATAGCTCATGCGCATTATTCATACTTCAGACTGGCACCTTGGTCAGTATTTTTTTACCAAAAGCCGTGCGCCTGAGCACCAACATTTCTTGAATTGGCTCGTTGAACAAGTGGAATTACATCATGTTGATGCTGTCATCGTTGCAGGTGATATCTTCGATACAGGCTCCCCGCCAAGCTATGCACGTGAACTGTACAACAAATTTATTGTTGATTTACAAAAAACAGGCTGCCAGCTGGTTATTTTAAGCGGTAATCACGACTCTGTTTCTGTACTCAATGAATCAAGTGCTCTACTTCGTTACTTAAATACACAAGTCATTACGTCGGGAAGTGAGCCACATGTTATTACCTTAGTAAATAAACAGGCTCAACCTATTGGTTTAGTCTGTGCCATTCCTTTTTTACGCCCTCGAGATATTCAACTAAGTATTGCAGGGCAAGATATTGAAGAGAAACAACACTCGCTGCAAACAGCGATTCATGATCATTACCAAGCCAGCTACCAACTCGCACTAGAGCAGCGAACCGCTTTGGGGCTGGATATTCCAATTATTGCAACAGGCCATTTAACCGTTGTCGGCGCAGCCTTAACTAACTCTGTACGAGATATTTATATTGGTACGTTAGATGCGTTTCCTTCAGGGGCTTTTCCACCTGCTGACTATATTGCCCTTGGCCATATTCACCGTCCCCAAGTGATTGGAGGACAAGAAAGTATTCGCTACTGCGGTTCACCTATTGCATTGAGCTTTGACGAAACGGCACAACAAAAAAGCGTCTGCCTTGTTGAATTCAGTGGAAGTAAATTGACTCAAGTCACACCATTGGAAATCCCTATTATTCAGCCATTACAAAGCATTAAAGGCGCCTTAAACCAAATAGAACAGCAATTAGAGATATGGAAAGATTACCAAGGTGATAAACCGGTTTGGCTTGATATTGAAGTTGCTTCACAAGATTACCTCGCTGATATCCAACAACGTATTGAAGCTTTGACACAAGAGCTCCCAGTCGAAGTCGTAATACTACGCCGCGCACGCAAGCAAATACAGGGACAAAGCCAAACCTTAGCTAATGAAACATTGAGTGAACTCACCGTAGAAGACGTTTTTTTACGCCGCCTTGCTCAAGAGTCTTTAGATGATCCTGAGCGTGAACAGCGTCTAGTACAGCTATTTCAACAATCTTATGACGCATTGCAAATGAGCAAGGAAAGTTAATATGAAAATTTTAAGTTTACGTTTAAAAAATATTAACTCTCTTAGAGGTGAATGGAAAATTGATTTCACTGAAGAGCCATTTGCTAGCAATGGCCTGTTTGCCATTACGGGCGCCACTGGTGCAGGGAAAACGACCTTATTGGATGCGATTTGCCTCGCGCTTTATCACCGAACACCGCGTTTAAAAACCATTTCTAACGCACAAAATGAGCTAATGACCCGCCATACCGGGGAATGCCTCGCGGAAGTAGAGTTTGAGGTCAAAGGTAAAGCTTATCGTGCCTTTTGGAGCCAACGTCGGGCTGGAGGTAAACCTGATGGCAATTTACAACAGCCTAAAGCGGAGCTTGCAACAGTTGCTGATGGTAAAATATTGACCGTAAAAATCACAGAGATAAAAGAATTAGTGGCGCAAATAACAGGGCTTGATTATGAGCGTTTTACTAAATCCATTTTACTCTCCCAAGGGGATTTCGCGGCTTTTTTAAATGCCTCTGAGAAAGAACGCGCTGATTTACTTGAAGAAATTACAGGTACCGAAATTTATAGCCAAATTTCAATTTATGTTTTTAATCAACACAAGCAAGCCAAAATTGACTTAGATTTACTAAAAGCAAAAGCACAAAACATTAATTTACTCACAGAAGCAGAACACCAAGAATTATTGGTTCAGCAAAACCATTTATTTGAGCAAGAAACACAAAGCAAGCAACAGCGTGCTCACCACCAACAAGGGGTTAATTGGTGGCAACAATATCGCCAACTCACCCAACGCATGCAGTCACTTGATGAAGAACTCAAAAAAAACGAACTTGAGTTCCAAGCCGCACAACCTCAATTAAAAAGGTTAGCTGACAGCGCTCCTGCGGAATCCCTTCGTCCATTATGGCAGGAGGTTGAACGACAACAGCTACAGCTCACTGAATACACGAATAAACAACAACATTTGAAGCTTAGCCTGCAAACCCAGCAAGCTGCACGCGCCCCACTGCAAGAAAATTTATTGAAATCACAATTCGAGTATCAACAACACCTTGATTTTGCTAAACAACAACATCAATTGATTGATGAAACAGTCAGGCCTCTTGATAACCAAATTGCACAATTGAAACAGCAACAGTCTGAAATTAAACAGCAAATCGAACAACAACAAATCACTCTTCAGCAAAAGCAACGCTTAGTTAGTGAAACGCAAAGTCAGATCCAAAATGCACACCTTGAGTTAAAAAAACACAATATATTCCTAGAAGAACACCCAAAAGACGCTGAGCTCAGTTCGCAAATAGGCAGTTGGCAACAACAAGGCCATTTTATTTTCGAATTAGCTGACAAACTGGCAAGTTTGCACAAAAAACAACAAATACTTTCAAATGAAGTCGCGCAGTTACAGCGGCAACAGCTGCAGCAAACTGAGAAATTAGCCCAAAAACGCCTCGAATTAGAGCGCAGCACTTCCGCGTTCAAAAAACAAGAAGAAATCTACAAACAAAACCAAGAAAAACATGACATTAACACCATCAATCAACATATTGAACAGCTACAAGCACGTTTACAACATGCTAAGTTATTGCCATTAATATTATCTCAATGCCTTAATGCGCAAACGCAGAAACAGAATCAAATTCAAAAAGATATTGAATTAACACAAGATATCACCACCGCGCAAAAAGCGTTGAGCCTGGCCGTAACACGTATTAATGAATTGACCCCACTCATTAAACTAACCAATGACAAATTACAATTAGAACAAAAAATTGTCAGCCTAGAGCATGAACGCCAACAACTAATAGCAGGTAACCCCTGCCCATTATGCGGTTCAACAGAACACCCAGCAGTTCACGATTATCAATCAATCCATCTCAGTGAAACACAGCAACAACTCATTGAGCTAACAAATAAACTCGACCAATTAAAACAACAACAAACTCAGTTAGAATCACAACTTCACACACAAAAACAACGTCAAAACGAAAATTTACAGCAACAGCAGCAAATCAATGAACAATTCGATGCATTTAACCAACAGTGGCAAAAGACATGTGAGCAAGCACTCACACCTGAGTTAACCCAAAATGAACAAGCCGTTACGTTCTTAATTAATCAATTAACGGATCAGCTAGCGACGCAACAGAAAATAGTTGTGGATATGGCTGTTCTAGAGCGTGAATACCAGCAAACCAAACATCATTTACACGAGCAACAAGCAAGCTTTACCCAGTTGCAATCAGACCTGTTATTAGTCGAAGAACGCTTAAAGAACCAAACACAACAACATGATGAGCTGCAAAAAGAACAGAGCCAATTCCAACAACGCAAACAGAGACAATTAGAGCAGTGGCAATCTACCCTAGCGCCATTTAACTTAAATGTGCCAGATAAAGATACGTTCGATGAATGGGTTCTCGATATTACTCAGCGAAGTGAGCGTTTTAATAACCAAAAAGTGGCAGCACAAGCACTTAGCCAACACATTGAAGTCAATAATGCCACATTAAAAGTTGAGTCAGAGCAACTCAATATACTCACTCAACAAATTGAACAAGAAAGAAATCGCCTTAAACAAATTGAGTTAGGTTTAGAGCAAAAAACAGCACAACGAAAAACACTGCTTTCTGGCTTAGCCATCAGCCAATTTATTCAGCAGTTGAATGACAAACAAACCATACTTTTCCAAACTCAGGAACAATTAAGCAAACAACTCAATGAGGTTGATAAAGCCATTGCATCAATGAATGGAAGTTATCAAGAGCTGATTGACGCCTGTGAAAAAACAAAACTGGCACAAACACAAGCTAATACCCTGTTTACTCAAGCGCTTACGGATAGTCCATTTCATCATCAACAAGCTTTCCTTGATGCGCTAATCAGCCACGAAGAAAAACAGCAATTAGAAGCGCTAAAACAACATATTAACCAAGCTCGCATACAATGTGAAACGCGTTATAAAGAAGGGTTGCAAGCTATTGAGGTACTGAATCAACAGCGTATCACTGATTTTTCAGCACTTAATGAAACGCAATTACAAACAATTGTTACTCAACTTGATGAAGAAATTAAGCAAATAAACCAAAAACAAGGCCAGATAATTAACCAGCTCAGTACAGACAAGCAACTGCGCCATCAACAACAAGATTTACTGCAGGAAATAGAAAAGGGCCAATTAAGTTATGATGATTGGAGCTATCTCAGCTTACTTATTGGTTCTGCTGAAGGAGATAAATTCCGACGTTATGCGCAGGGCTTAACTTTGGATTGTTTGGTTTCTCTAGCCAATCAACAACTTGAAAAACTCCATGGTCGCTATTTATTACAGCGCAGTCACCAAGCAAACCTTGAATTACAAGTTATTGATGGCTGGCAAGCGGATAGCATTCGAGATATTAAAACGCTTTCAGGTGGGGAAAGTTTTTTAGTTAGCTTAGCGTTAGCCTTAGCGCTATCTGATATGGTAAGTCACCGTACACAATTAGAATCGCTCTTTTTAGATGAAGGTTTTGGTACTTTAGATGCAGAAACGTTAGATATTGCCCTTGATGCATTAGAAAGTTTAAATGCATCTGGCAAAACTATTGGCGTGATTAGCCATGTGGAAGCAATGAAAGAACGTATTCCCGTCCAAATTGCAGTGAAAAAAGGCAATGGGCTTGGTTTTAGCGAACTTCCCGCACAATACCGCATCATTTAACTCAATTTAGTGACTATTCAGGGTGGGAAATTCCCCACCCTGATGATTAAATCGCTTCTAATGCTAATTCCAATGCATATTTAAGGTCATTCACATTTTCAATACCTATAGATAGGCGAACTAAATTATCACTAATACCGATTTGTTCTCTGACCTTTTGAGCAACACCTGAGTGGGTTGTCGATGCAGGATGGCTGGCGAGCGACTCAGTTCCCCCTAAACTAACCGCTAATTTAAAGATAGCTAAGTTGTCTAGAAAACGAAATGCATCCGCTTCATTATCCCCTACATTGATAGAGAAAGTTGAGCCTGCTCCTGTACACTGTTTTTGATAAACCTGGTGCTCAACACTCGCTTTAGGAAAAAAGGCAGGAAAATGCACTTTACTGACTTTAGGGTGCTGATGGAGATACTCCGCTAATATTTTTGCACTCTCATTTGCCCTTTCCATACGTAATTGTAATGTTTCTAACGACCGCCCCAACATCCAGCTAGAATGCGGGTCAAGCTGTGTACCGATGGCATTACGTTGGGCTTTTACTTTCTTGACTAGCTCCTGACTTCCAACCACCGCACCTGCGACTAAGTCTGAATGTCCTCCCACATATTTAGTTAGTGAGTACACACTTAAATCTGCACCGAGAGCGAGTGGCTTTTGAAATACAGGCCCTAGCAACGTATTGTCACAAATGACTAACGGAGTTTGCCCATTTTGCTTCGTAGCTATCTGCTTAGCCACTTGGCTAATTAATTCAATATCAACAAGTGTATTCAATGGGTTAGACGGCGTTTCAATATAGATAGCCGCAATTTTTTGCTCTTTACCGACTCGACTAGCAACTTCTAAGATGGACTCCTGCTCGTACCCATTTTGAAAAGGAACCGAAGTTATTCCGAAACGAGCCAATGTATTCAAAAATAAAGTTTCTGTTCCACCATAGAGAGGCTGAGAATGGAGTAGAACATCACCTGGTTGCAATACTGCCATTAAGCAAGTCGTAATAGCCGACATACCGGAAGAAAATAGTGCTGCGCTTTGTGCACCTTCATATAGAGCTAATCTGTCTTCAACAATTTCACTATTTGGATGGTTAAAACGTGAATACACCAATCCTTGTTTCTGGTTTTCGCTCGTTTGTGTGCGCCCACTAACTAAATTAAAAAAATCTTTCCCTTCCTGAGCGGTTTTAAATACAAATGTAGATGTCAGAAAAACAGGCGGTTTAATTGATCCTTCTGAAAGCTTAGGGTCATACCCATAACTCATCATTAACGTTTCTGGGGATAATTCTTTACCTTGTAAGTCCTTTTTATAGCTTTGTTCTGACATTTTTAGCTCCAATACGGTTTATCATCATATCTCTAACGACTTAATTGCTCAGATAATATTATTATTACTTATTATTTGCTCATATTCCTTAGGGTAAAAGCGACGAGTTACTGTCAAATGGGAACGCAAACGCCCTTTAATGACATTTTTCCCGAGATTAGTAAATAATGGATTTAATGGATCGCTATCAGGCCCTAACGCTTGTTGTGCTAAATAATGGGGTAAATTTAATAATGGGACTTCTTCTGCAAAAATATTTGGTGTAATAAAATAAGCAATGGAATAGCGAGAATGACTATTTTTACGCCTAACAACTTGGTGAACATTCGCACGTAAATAGCCATTAGTGGCTAATTCAAATACTTCTCCAATATTTACCACAAATGCATTTTCCAAAGGTTCAACATCTATCCAACCAGCATCTGTTTCAACTTGTAGCCCCCCACTATTATCCTGCCATAATAAGGTTAAAATTCCCGCATCTTTGTGCGCTCCAACCCCTTGCTCTCCTTCATTATTATCTTCCCTTGCCGGATAATGAATAAGTTTTAATAAATGTTGAGCGGGGTCGGCAATAATTTCATCAAAGCTATTTGATGGTAATTCTAATGCAACTAAAAATGCTTTAATTAATTTTATTGCAATGGCTCGCATTTCACGTTGCCACGCAAGTGCTTGGGGTTTAAGTTCAGGTAAGGATTGTGGCCATTGATTTGGCCCATGTAAATTAAACCAAATAGGATCATCTTGATTAAGTTGTAATGCCGGTAACTCTTCGCCAATATCAATCTGTTCGCGGTAATCTGGCTGGCTACGAGTACTCTCTTCTGTGGATGCCGTATACCCTCGAAAATGTTTTGAGTATTCCATCGAGATACTTTCTTTTTCGCTTTGAGGTAAGGCAAAAAATTGCTTAGTTGTAGCTAATAATTGCTCTCGGGTACCAGCAGAAATATTGTGCCCAACGAGATAAAAAAAACCAATTTCCCTGGCAATAAACCGTAATTTTTTATAGAAATCCTCCCTTGTTTCAGGGTTTTCAAGTTCATGTAAATCAATAATAGGTAATTGTGTTATAGACATATTAATCGACCTTCTAAAATATTTATTTAAATGATGAATAAAATTCACGATATATTTATCACTCGATTAAATACCACATCTGATATTACTAAAAATAATTTAAAACTATATCGATATAACTTTTTGAATATTTTAACCTTATATAACTAAAAAGAAAAAATGTGGAAAAAATATTATTTATAAAGCTTTATTTTTATTTGGTTAGATACTGATAACAAAACCAATTAGAGATCATCAAATGAAAAAACTACCTGCAGTGTTATTATCTTTGTCGTTATCGGCCGTAGTGGCATGTTCCCAAGAAGAAAGCACTAACGAAATAACAGAGTCACAAAAAGCAACATCACAAAAAATTATTATTGGCAGCCACGGTAGTGATGCGGATATATGGCAATTTATTGCTCAATCTTCGGAAGCTAAAAAAGCCAATCTCGATATTGATGTCAAAATTATTGATGATGGAATAACTCTTAATGTCGCCACTATTGACGGAGATGTTGATGTGAATGCATTTCAATCTTGGGGCTTTTTAAAAGATTTTAATAAAAGTCATAATAACCAATTAACCGCAATTTCAACCACCTATTTTGAACCAATGGGTATATATTCGGTAAAGCATAAAAAATTGGCTGATTTACCTCAGCAATCTATCGTTGCCATTCCTAACGATGCAGCCAATCATATACGTGCACTTAAATTACTTGAAAAGTCAGGGTTAATTGCATTAAAACCTGATTTCAACCAAGCCACAGGGTCTACTAATGATATTGTCTCGAACCCTAAGAACTTAGTTTTTAGGCAAATAAAATATGCTCATGGCCCAAGGGCATTACCGGATGTTGATATCGCAGTCATCGGTAATACAGCTGCACAAGAAGGCGGGTTAAACGTTTTAACTGACTCGCTATTTAGGGAAGAAAATGATGAGACTATTATTAATAATATCAATTTATTAGTCGTTAAAACAGATAACAAGGATAACCCCAAATTTGCCAAATTAGCAGAACTGTACCACACTGAAGCGGTAAGAAAGTACATCATTGATAATTTTGGCGGAACTAAAATAGAAATAACCAAAAATATTAGTGAACTCAATTAAGTAAAACTAGTTATCATTCTTGCCTAGCAGGATTACGCCCCTAGCTAGGCACTTTCATTTCCCATATTTTCCCCCTTTTTTATACTCAATTATTTTCTATGCATGTTATTCATTCGTGCTTATCCATGCTCATTTTCACCATAAAACACCACCGGAAATAAAAACAATCCATTGATTTTAAACAAATTAAAACCACGTCTTGACTTGATTCAAAAATTTGAACCTTATCGTTAAATTTTTTTTCTATGATTTTTTATTCCCCACGTTATAGTAATAACCATTGAAACACACTACGGCTTCTAAGATTTATTCAATAACATGCCGTGCGCTAATGAAAAGCTAGGAGACTAAAATGTCTAACGCATTTATCGAAATGATTAAAAATCGTCGTACCATTTATAACCTCGGCGATGCTTTACCTGTATCAGAAGAACACGTCACGAAATTAGTTAAAGAAGCAGTTAAACATTCACCATCATCATTTAACTCACAAACATCTCGCGTGGTGATTTTATTTGGTGCTGAACATAAAAAACTATGGAATATGACCAAAGAAGCACTGCGTAAAATTGTTCCTGAGCAAGCCTTCGCTGCAACAGAACAAAAAATTGATAGCTTTGCTGCAGGTGCTGGTTCTATTCTGTTTTTTGAAGACCAAGACATCGTAAAAGGCTTACAAGAGCAATTTCCTTTATATGCGGATAATTTCCCAATTTGGTCTGAACAAGCCAGCGGTATCGCTCAATTCGCAGTTTGGACTGCATTATCACAAGAAAATATTGGTGCATCTTTACAGCACTACAATCCACTGATTGATAATGACGTACAAACTGCATGGAAAGTTCCTGCTAATTGGGTATTACGCGCTCAAATGGTATTTGGTTCTATTAATTCACCTGCTGGTGATAAAGACTTTATGGACGATGATGTTCGTTTCAAGGTTTTCAAATAAGCTGAAATAATACTAAAACTTTAAATAATCCTCTCGTAATATACTTACGGGGGGATTTTATTTATATCATATTATTAAAGTGAACCACTTAATGTCATCACTTATGATTCTCATCATTTAAAATAATAGCTTATTCCAAATTAATCCGTGTTATCAATAAAACATAATTACTAAAAGTACTGTATCAAAATAAATAGAAATATTTACAATTGCACTGTTATTATTACACTTTCATTACCACTTGATTATTAATTGATCAGAAGAAATTAAACAAATAGATAAATTGATACTTATCAATGAATTAATCAATCCTCCCACTAAACTCTAAGTATATTTTCATTTTTAGTTTTGCATTATGGATATTTGAACTACACTAAAAGTGAGAGCACAAAAACACGCTTCATCGTGTAACATGTTATTAAGGGGGTGGACTATGAAAGGTTTATCTTTACTAACATCTATTGTTGCTATAATCATTTCAAGCTGTTCTTTCACCTATGCAAGTAATAATTCATCAGGAGGTACAATTTCATTTACAGGTTATATCTATGAGCCACAATGTTCAGTCAACGTTGAACATAAAGAGCAAGTTAATGTTAAATGTTACCGGAAAGGTAAAGACATCTCGATAACCCGTTCCTTAAAAGAGGGCCAAAAGATAGAATCTGAATATGTAAAAGTAGAATATGACAAAAACTCTAAATTACCTATGTTGAATGTTTTTTATGAATAGTAATATGATGTCTACATTAATTATAACCGCTCGGGGTATTAAACTTTAAAAGTGATGTTAATATTCCGAGCGCTATTTCCCCTTAACATCTGCTTAATTCGCATCATCCCCCACTAATAACCACATCTCAAACCTATAAGTTAGCAACTAAAAAGCCCACCCGTAGGCAGGCTTGAACGATACAAATACGTTAAGATTACTTCTCAGTTAAGTCTATTTGATAAATAGCGAAACCAATATCATCAGTACCGATTTGTTTCATCGGATACTGTGCATTTTCTTTGATAAAGTTTGCAGCCTTTTCACTTGGTGCTGTTTCAAAGCGAACATCCAGTTTTTTGTCTGTTTTAATTGGTGTGAATGACCAATTATTAGCCGCTTTAGTCGCAATTTGTCCTTTCTCTTTAGACTCTTTAGCAATATAAGCCGCTAAAATAGAACGGTTTTCATCCGGAGATGCAAATGCAACATTATTATCACCTGTTCCCGCAAATTTACCGCCGTAGCCACGGTAGTTATTCGTTGCCACTAAGAAGGTGGCTTTTGGATCAATCGGCTTACCTTGGTAGGTGACATTTTTGATTCGGTTAGCATCTTTATTGACGGTTTGGCAATCAACATCGTATTTCGCTGGTTGAGTCAAGTCGATTTGATAATTTACACCACTAATGGTATCAAAGTTATAAGTTCTGAAACCATTCCAATTCAATAAGCTTTGTGGTGCTGTTGATTGTGGATTGATTTGATTGAACATTCCCGCTGAACATTCTAACCATTCGACGACATCCGCACCGGTCGCTTTAACCACAACCAACGTATTTGGATATAAATATAGGTCAGCAGCATTACGGAAGGTTAAATCACCTTTTTCGACTTCAATGAATTCAGTCGGTGAATTTTTACGACCACCTGCTTTAAATGGTGCTGCGGCTGCAAGAACCGGTAAATCAGCCAGATCTGGGTCACCTTGAATAAAGTTTTTGGTGTAATCAATTTGGGCATCATTCACGATTTGTACAGTTGGATCGCTTTGAACCAATGCTAAGTAGCTGTACATGTTTTCTGATGCTTTACCGATATGTTTCCCGACAAATTTACGAGTATCTTGGTGTTCTTGTTCAATAATTTTTGCGAGGTCGCCATCGCGCTCAACCAAAGCTTTCTTATTTGGTTTGTCATAGACAGGGCGTGCATGAGCGGTTGCATCAACCACTTTCCAAGCACCATCATCATTATTGACCACTAAATCAACAACACCTAAATGATCACCCCACTGTCCTGGCATGACAGCGGGTACGCCATTCACAGTTCCTTTTGCCACATCAACGCCTTTGATATCACTGAAATCTTTGCTTGGGAACACACCGTGTGAGTGGCCAAACATAATGGCGTCAATACCCGGAACTTCACTAAGGTAATAAACTGAGTTTTCAGCCATTGCTTTATATGGCTCTTGAGAGAAACCAGAGTGAGGGATCGCAACAACTAAATCTGCTCCCTCTTTTTTCATTTGAGGTACAAATTTTTTCGCGGTTTCAGTAATGTCATTAACTAATACTTTGCCTTCTAAATTTGGTTTATCCCAAATGAGAATTTGCGGTGGAACAAAACCAATATAACCAATCTTGATGGTGTGTGTTTTGCCGTCTCTATCTTTAACTGGTGTATCGACAATAATATATGGGTTAAAGTAGTTTTTACCTGTTTTCGCGTCGATAATATTGGCATTAATGTATGGGAATTTTGCGCCATCAATCGCTTTGTGTAAGAACTCTAATCCAAAGTTAAACTCATGGTTACCGAAGTTACCTACGGTGTAACCCATAGTATTTAAAAGTTTATGTGCTGGGTGAGATTCACCGTCTTTTAAACCTTCACCTACTATATAATCTGCTAATGGGCTACCTTGGATTAAATCTCCGTTGTCCACTAATACTGAGTTTGTTGCTTCTTGTTTAGCGGCTTTAATTAATGTCGCGGTACGTACGTAACCAAATTGCTCTGTCGGCTTGTCTCTATAGTAATCAAAGTCAACGAGGTTGCTGTGAACATCCGATGTTTCCATTACGCGTAAATCAACCGTCGCCGCGTTCACATTAAATGCGACTAACATAGCAAGTGTTGAAAGTTTTAATACTTTATTCATGTAATCCCCTTAGTTGCCATTTTTGAGAGAAAATTGCCTCTCAAATTTGAGTACCTACCCTGTAAAATTGAACAAATAAACAACAAAAATAGCGTTAAAATTTTACACTATGTGCATGACGTCAATTTTTAATGATAATACACTGCAAACAGTAACCATTTTTTGTGACTAAATCACGGTTTTCATCTTTTTATTGGGCTTGATTTTTATATAGCTCACAAAAATGAATTAATGATGACAAATTCACCTTAATTAACTTACGTTATTCCATTAAGGAGTTGTGAATATTTTTCGAAGGAAAAAAAGAACTGTGATTTATATCACTTAGTATTAAAGGATATTATTTAACTTAAATTCCTGTGCTTTATTTCACCAATAAAATGCCTCTATTTTTCTTATCCATTTTTATTTTATAAATATACTCATCAAATTATTTTCAATTAATCTAAATTTAATTTAAGAATTAAAAGATGATTATTTAATCATTAGTTTTCTAAAGAGATTTCATTAGATTAGAAATCAAGTATTTTTTCTAAATAATTCGAGTTGTGGCAAGGCGGCAAGATGAGGTCATCTCTAGGAGCATATATAAGTATGTGACTAAAGTGACTGAATGAAGCCAACACAGCCACAGCTTGAAGTATGACGAAAAAATAGGAGCATACACAAGTATGTGACCCGAGTAGCCGAGCACAGCCAACAACGCTACAACCATCATTAACACGATATTTTCTAACTAATTTGCGCTGTAGCTAGGCGGCAAGAGAGGTTATCTCGGGGAGCATACACAAGTATGTGACCCGAGTAGCCGAGCACAGCCAACAACGCTACAGCGTAAATTAGGACGAAAATAGCCAAGCGGCTCCGCGAACCCCACTCGAATCCCCATGCACCGCTTTACGAATTGGCGTATCACACTCCCTACCAAATACCCATTGGCGGATCCTTGCTGGCAACGCTTCATATAAGTAATCTACATTGCTCATTCCGCCCCCTAGCACTATCACGTCTGGGTCTAACATATTAATGGCTTGTCCGAGGGCTTTTGCGAGGCGATTGAGGTAATTTTCCAGTGCAATGGTGGCATGTTTATCACCTGATTGTGCTAATTCGACAATTTCCATCCCCGTTTTCTGGCTTCCTGACATTTTCGCGTAATCCGCCATAAATCCTGTACCTGAGACAAACAATTCCGTACAACCTGTCAGCCCGCAATAGCAGTTTTCTGTTACTAAAAATTGCCTATCTTGCTCATCTTGCCATGGTAGAGGGTTATGACCCCATTCCCCTGCAACCCCATTCCCCCCTGAGTGCACTTGCCCATTTATTGCAATTCCTGCACCACATCCAGTTCCGATAATTACGGCAAACACGACTTTCTCGCCAGCCCCTGCACCATCAACTGCCTCAGAGACGGCTAGGCAATTAGCGTCATTTGCCATTTTTACTTCACGATTTAATAAATGACTTAAATCGGCATCGAATGGTTTGCCATTAAGCCATGTGGAATTGGCGTTTTTAACTTTTCCAGTCACTGGAGACAAGGTTCCAGGGATCCCTATGCCAACACTGCCTGACAACCCTGTTGCCGTTTCTGCATCCGTCACTAAATTCACTATCGCTTTAAGTGTCGCATCATAATCACCACGGGGTGTTGGAATACGCTTACGAAACAAAGTATTACCACTGTCATTCAATGCAATAACTTCGATTTTGGTTCCACCAAGGTCAATACCTATTCTCATTATGATGCTCTCTACTATTCAGGGGTTCTATGGTTATCATGGCTTGATTTGAGGAGTATTATCAATAGTTAGCTAATGAAATGATAGCAGCCCTCAACAACAACGTATTTTTTTTCGCTTAATAACAGACAATTCGCTATCATAGCCCCCTGCTCTAACTGGCTATTTATCAACAAAGGTAGGTTTTTCATGTGGTTCAAGAATATATTGGTCTATCGCCTAAATCGGGATTTGGCACTCTCCGCAGATGATTTAGAGAAACAGCTTGCCGCCCTCGCCTATCATCCTTGTGGTAGCCAAGACATGATGCAAACTGGCTGGGTTTCCCCTATGAATGGTGGTGATGCCTTGACGCATGCTGCGGGTAATCAAATTCTTATTTGTGCTAAAAAAGAAGAAAAAATGCTGCCATCTCCTGTAATAAAGCAAGAACTACAGGATAAAATTGAAAAACTAGAAGCTGAACAAGGGCGTAAGTTAAAAAAAACCGAAAAAGACTCCTTAAAAGATGAAGTCGTCCATGCTTTACTCCCTCGCGCATTTAGTAAATTCAGTAAAACCTACATTTGGATTGATACTGTAAATCAATTAATTATTGTTGATGCCGCAAGTGCAAAACGCGCTGAAGACAATTTAGCCTTACTCCGCAAAAGCTTAGGTTCTTTACCTGTCGTTCCTCTGACTTTTAAAGACCCTATAGAGCTAACACTTACTGAGTGGATCCGCTCAGGCTCATTACCACAAGGCTTTGCTGTCATGGATGAAGCAGAGCTAAAAGCTATCTTAGAAGAAGGTGGTATTATCCGCTGTAAGAAGCAAGACCTAATTTCTGATGAAATCGCAAACCACATTGAAGCAGGCAAGCTCGTTACCAAACTGGCCTTAGATTGGGAAGAGCGTATCCAGTTCATGTTATCTGACGATGGTTCCCTGAAACGCCTTAAATTTAGTGATACATTAAAAGATCAAAATGATGACATCGCCAAAGAAGACTACGCTCAAAAATTTGATGCTGATTACGTCTTAATGACCGGTGAACTCAGTGCGTTAATCGCTCGCTTGATTGATGTCTTAGGTGGTGAAGCCGAACACTAAATTTGTTTCCATATCCTCTATTGCTCTCACAATGGCAACTCACACTTAAGTAAGTTGCCATCACTTTTTAGATCCCGCTTACATAGCCACAATTAAGTCATTGACTGGTTGTGAAATCTCTGGTTGATTGATTTATATCCATATCGCAAATTTCTGATATTTAATTATGTTTAACAATAATAAAAATAACCCATCACTGATGATTATGGTCAATATTCTGTCGAAGGAAATGTTATGAAAGAGCTCATCGAACCTGAATTGGATGAAAATTCACTGGTTACCCTACAAAAAGTCACTGCAGAAAATTTTTCTGAAATTTGCTTACTAAGTCATACACTTAGTGAAGCACAGCGTAATATGGTAGCAGATAACGCCTATTCCATAGTGGAAGCACAATTTTCTGATTGCGCATGGTATCGAGGCATTTACGCTGATGATGTCCCTGTTGGTTTTATCATGCTGCATTCAGGGCTAGATGACGATGAGTTAGAATATGACGGCATTATGCTTTGGCGCTTTATGATTGCAGAACCCTACCAAAAACTGGGGTTTGGCCGAGAAGCCTTAGTTCAAGTCATCCAGTATTTAAAAAGAAAAGGTTATCCACGCCTTTATAATAGCTGTGGTGAAGGGGAAGAAAGCCCATTTGAGTTCTACAAAAAGCTTGGTTTTGTTCCAACAGGCGCTTATATGGATGATGAATGTGAGCTGGTTTTAGATATTACTAATTGGCAAGAACAAGAAGAGTAACCGAACTACTACCTATACTAACCGTGTTCAATTTCCCGATTTACCGACCGCTTTAATATATGTAGGGTATCACCAAGATACCCTACATTATTTGGGGTGTAGCTAGGCGACAATTGAATAAGCTCTGGGTATCGTGTGACTAGAGCTTGTGAGAGCAGTCAACAACGCTACAGCACGAAGCATGACCAATACCAATACGCTAAATAGTTTGTGCTGTCGCAAGGCGGCAAATGCGTTAGACCCTAGGAGCATACACAAGTATGTGACTAGGGCTAACGCATGAAGCCAACACCTCGACAGTGCAAAATATGACGCGTATCTGTTATTTTTGGATAAGATAACGAATAGTCGGCCCATCTTGCTGAATATCCAACACAGTATAACCATAGTTTTTCGCATCCAGAGGAATATTATTGATCGACTGCGGGCAATCACTTACTACCTCTAATATTTCGCCTTTTTTCAGCGATGGCATTGCTTCTAATGTTGCCACCGCTGGGTATGGACAAGGTTCCCCGACCATATCTAACCGGTAATCAGGGATAATGTCTTTCTTACTCATACTACCTCCACGGATACATTAGATGCTTTTTGAGAACGTTTACGAAAAAAATGTTTTTCCCAGACCAACATCAGTACAAATGCGACCGCTAATAACCCATAAGTGACTAGTAATCCACCTTCTGGACCAAAAGTTTCGAGTAGATTAACTTTGTCAAAATCAGTCGCTAGCCAAGGGCCTAAGTCATCCCAGTAGTAAGCCAGTACTGTAGCACCAATAATATTACCAAAGCCTACCCACCAATAATGAACCTGGCCTTCTACGGCACGGTACATCCAGCCCGTTTCACAGCCACCAGCGAGTACAATACCGAAGCCAAACAGCAATCCACCAATAACAGCATTCGGCCCAGCCCATAAAATTTTTGGCGTTGCACCTAACTGCACATAGCTGAAAATACCAATCGCACTGACCGCCATACCAATAATGATAGCTTTCGCCATATGAGTACGTCCGGTGATCCACAGGTCACGAAATGCAGAGGTAAAACAAATTTGTGCTCTTTCAATCAGTAGCCCGAAACCAATACCACATAAAATGGCAAACCCCATCACTGGGGAGTCTAATAAGGTATAAAAGCCCCAAGCCAGTGCTAAAGTGAAAATCACCATTCCCAGTTTAAAGCGCCTTTTCGCCACATTATGATTTTGTGTTAACGGCGATGCGGTACTGACTTTTTTCAGTTTCACAGGAATGCGAAACATTGGCATTAGTGTGAATTTCGCACCAAAGTATGACCCTGCCGCAGTAGCAACAGCAAAATACCATGCGTGTAATGAAAATTGAGGGATACCAGTAAAGAATGCAGCTAAATTACATCCCATCGCCAAACGAGCACCAAATCCAGCGATAATACCGCCTAAAATAGCTTGAAAAATACGTATCCGATGCTGAGGCATTCGTAATTTAATGTTATTGGCCCATAATGCAGCGGCAAAACACCCGGCAAACATACCAATGATCATTACGCCATCAATGCGATCCAGTGGTGTGCCTTCAAAGCCAATAACTTTGAAATAGCCCCATGTCTCTGGCTCAGCACCAAACAACTGCATGATGTGCCCGCCCCAACGCGTAAACTCACCCGTGACAGCCCAGAATGTGCCCGTCAAGCCAAAGTAATAGGTTGATAAGATACCTGCTGCAATAACTGCAGGTAATGGTTTCCAAAAACCGATGAGATAGCGAGATTTAAAATCAGACCAAGTCATTGTTACTTCCAATTCATTCACGCCAGACCTTGGCAGAGAAATTCGCCGTTGTATAATTATCGTTATAAGTATTTATATCGACCCCCACAGCGAAGTGGCAACATCATACTCCGAAAAATTTTTTCGTGAAGTTATTTCATCATAAAACGAGAGACAGATTGATCTTGAGCACACTCAGATTTGAAGAAATAGACTGAAATAAAAAAAAAGCGCTATCTTAATGATAACGCTGGAAGTGTAGTCTTATTTTATCTATAGAAGAGTATAATATGAAATTGCCGTATTACGGCGACGCTTGCTATGCGTAGTCTGTAGTCAGCCCATTTGACTCCAGTAATAACACTTATCTCACGGTATAAATACGTTCACTTAGCTGACCTACCTGTTAAGTAATTATATCTATTTTTAATGCAAAGGCCTAAACGTTCACTAACTTTATATTATTCCCAAATTAGCATTGGCCTTATTGATTCCCTAGCATAAGTAAATTATAAAAATAGATAACGCAGTATAATAAAGTATTTAAAAGTGTTTCTAAATGTTATTGATTGCATTATAGCGCAACACTTTTGTTGCGCAAGTGTTTTTTCATTTTCATGATAAGATACAAAAAAATCAAATAAAACAATTAGAATCAAATGGATACATTAAAAAAGTCAAAATAGGGCAAAATATTTAACCTATAGTTAAGATATTACAAACAATTTACATTTTTTATAGAAAATAATTCATTTAAAATTTAATATTAATTAATATATATCACATAGCTTTACAAATATATTTTCTGGAATAATAAAATCTTTTGAACATTAATAAAATTTACATATTTTTCAATTATAAATATTAATGATATTTACGTAATTAAAATTTATTAAACTACGAATTAAATATAAAAACAATCAGGGTCATGATAAATAATCACTTTTCTGATGAATCCTTCCCTTACAAAATAACCACCAACTTAATAAGGAATTAGGCCAAATAGGTTAAAAATGATCTCTATACAAACCCTTACTTATAATATGGTTTATTTTTCATTAAGTTTTACATCGCTATTGCATTACTTTTGATAAAATAATCAGCATTAATATGCTATTTAACTCGCATTTAAAAATTAAAAAACCAAGAAAATGAATCAATGTAACTAATAGATAAATAGTAAAAAAGGTAAAATCAATAGACATTACTGTGATAAGAAAGAAAAAACAAACAATGATTCATTATAAAAATTAATAAAATGCTTCATTGCTTATAGAAAATACAAGCAAAAATATCCTAAATAGAGTGAAACAATGAGTACAATAGCCACCCCAGCCTACTAAATTACAAATATAAAACGTCAAGTAAGAATAAAATTCTTAAAAAGAAATTTAATTAGCAAAATAAATGTGATGAGATAGACAAAAACGGAGTTAACGGGAAATTAGAACGCTACAGACTTACCTTAAGGCACAGTTAGATAATAAAAAACGCGTTTTACCCTTAATGATAAAACGCGTTTATACGATGTAATTCGCTTATTTTGAGGATGTTGCTTCCATACCCACTAAACCAATCTTCAAGTACCCTGATTGACGCAATGCATTCATTACATCCATCATAGTTTCATAATCAACACTCTTATCCGCTTGGAAAAAGATTGTCGTTTCCTTATTAGAACTTGTTGCTTGGTCAAGTGTAGAAGCAAGCTGTTCTTTTGTCACAGCTTGGTCACCAATAAAAAGCTGGTTGTCCGATTTCACCGTTAGAAATACGGGTTTTTCTGGACGCGGCTGCGGCTTCGCTGTCGAAGCGGGTAGGTCGACTTTAATATCAACTGTTGCCAATGGTGCCGCAACCATAAAGATAATCAATAAAACCAACATAACATCAATAAAAGGTGTTACGTTAATTTCATGCATTTCACCGCTATCGTCTTGTTCGTCACCTAAACGCATTGCCATAATAATTACCTTGCTTTGCTATTTGCCAGATCAAGATCACGCCCCAGTAACAATGCGGACTGAGCAGCGGCATCCCCTACTTGACCACGATAGTTGTTGATCATACGAGCAAAAATATTATAAATCACAACCGCAGGGATAGCGGCAATAAGACCAATTGCTGTCGCTAATAGTGCTTCTGCAATGCCTGGCGCAACAACAGCAAGGTTAGTTGTTTGTGAGTGGGCAATCCCGATAAAGCTATTCATGATCCCCCAAACAGTTCCAAATAAACCGACGAATGGAGAAATCGCACCAATAGTAGCCAAATAACCATTGCCACGGCCCATATAACGGCTAATAGCAGCAACTGCCCTTTCTAGACGGAATGCAGTACGCTCTTTTGTTCCTGATAAATCAGAGCTATTGGCTGATAACGCCCGCTCAGTAACGGCTTCATTTAATAACATACGAGTAATGCTATTTGCTTTGAAGCCTTCTGCGATACTGACTGCTTCATCGAGTGATTTCACCTCAGCAATCGCTTTCGCTTCTTCTTTTAAGCGACGGCGAGCAACTAAAATCTCTAAACCTTTTGAGAAAAACAGTGCCCATGTAATAACAGAAGCAATCACTAAACCAATCATAACGGTTTTAACCACGTTATCTGCATTTTGGTACATTCCCCAAACAGATAAGTCTTGATCAAAGCCCCCTGTTGGTGCTTCTGTTGCAATTTCAATATTTTCATTAACAACTGTTGTGTTCACTGTTTCGCCTTGTACAGGCACAGCGGGTACTGATGCAACTTCAGCACTTGGTGTTGTTGGTGGTGCAGCCGGATTTACTGCCGGTTGTGTTGATGGTGTATTTTGAGACGCAGCTGGTGTTGTTGCAGGTGTGGTTTCAGCGACTGCCGTACCCATCAAGCCGAACGCCAATAGAATAGAAGCTGTTAGTTTACGCATCAGTTGGCCTTTACTCTCTTTTTAGTGTTGTATAATAAAATTCATATCGATGATTGTGCCATTCATCGACTAACCTTTAAAAGCGAAATTTGACTCGCGCTGTCCGTCTCTTTTCAAAAAGACGGTGCTGATGATATCAAACACAGCGCGAATTGATAGTAATTATCATTAGTATTCGCGATTTTTTTATATTTTTTTGCGTTTAGACAAACATGCCCTTCTCTATTATGCGGTTATTTTCCTTAATAATTCATCGCTCAATTAAGTGATCATACGCAACCTGACAAAATGAAACTTACCTATGATTTGAAAGTTGAAGAATACTCAAGTTACATTTCTATCAGGATCATTTAACGTCTTAGTATAAATCACCTCTAAATTTAACCAGCTCACATTCTGTGTAGGGAAAAAATCATGGCAGACATAAAACCTGAAACACAATTAGTCCATATTGGGCGGAACCCTAAGTACACACAAAAAGGGGTAAACCCCGTTATTCAGCGAGCTTCTTCTATTATTTTTGATACGCTTGAAGAGAAACGACATGCAACTCGCCATCGTGCAAATAACGTACTATTTTATGGACGCCGTGGTACGCAAACACATTTTGCTTTTCAAGAAGCCATGACAGAATTAGAAGCGGGTGCCGGTTGTGTCCTTTACCCTTCTGGTGCTGCCGCAATTACCAATGCCATTTTGTCCTTTATTTCTGCAGGCGAACATATCCTTGTTACCGGTTCAGCTTATGATCCAACCCAAAATTTTTGTGACAATATTCTCACTAAGTTAAATGTTCAAACCACGTATTTTGATCCCCTAATCGGAACGGGAATTGCTGATTTAATCCAATCCAATACGCGTATTGTATTCTTAGAATCCCCCGGCTCCATCACCATGGAAGTTCATGACTTACCTGCAATCGTAAAAGCTATACGTGCTAAATCGCCTGAAATTGTAATTATGATCGATAACACTTGGGCTGCAGGCGTCTTACTTAAACCATTACTATTTGATGTTGACGTTTCAATCCAATCAGCAACTAAATATATCAATGGCCATTCCGACGGAATGCTCGGCCTTGCTGTGGCTAACCAACGCTGTATTGAAACATTACGTGAAAATTCCTATCTCTTAGGCCAAACAGCTGACCCAGACACTGTTTATATGGCTAATCGTGGCCTGCATACATTGCCGACTCGATTAAAACAGCATCAAATTAATAGCTTACAAGTTGCTAATTGGTTACAGCAACGCCCTGAAGTTGAACAGGTTTTTCACCCAGCACTTGAAAATTCTCCGGGTCATAAATTCTTTATTCGTGATTTTACAGGCTCGAATGGTCTGTTCTCTTTCCAACTAAAATCACGCTTAACCACGGAGCAATTTACCGCTTTTCTTGATAATTTTAATCATTTTAAAATGGGCTATTCATGGGGCGGTTTTGAATCGCTGATTTTGGGATACCAAAAAGAAGATTTGCTCAGTATGCGGCAGTATGATTTTTCACCAAAAGAAGGCACCTTCTTCCGAGTGCATATCGGTTTAGAGCACACCGATGATTTAATTCACGACTTACAATTAGCTTTTGAGCGAATTTAATTTGTAACTTAAATCAATATGTTAATTGCAGGATAATTATTAAATATTTCCTGCAATTTATCCACTCAATGATTAATTCATCAAACAAATCAAACTTGAGCCCTTTTTTTCCTGTAATATAGATGATAAAGAAATTCGCTTTTACGCAGATACAGGAATGATTATGGAAGTCCTACGCGAAATCGTACTGGCACTTTGGCACCACGATTTCCTTAAACTCTCCAACCCTGAAGTGCTTTGGGTTATATATACCGTACTTTTTGTTGTCATTGTTTTAGAAAATGGCGTTCTTCCCGCCGCTTTCCTACCCGGTGATACCTTGTTGATCCTTTCAGGTGCATTAATTGCCAAAGGAGTCTTACACTTTGTTCCCACAATACTCTTACTGACAACAGCAGCCAGTTTAGGTTGCTGGCTAGGCTTTCTACAAGGCCGATGGTTAAGTGAAACCAAGGTTGTGAAACGCTGGTTAGCGCAAATTCCTGAGGAATATCACACCAAAGCAAATAATATGTTTAATAAGCAAGGATTATACGCCCTACTTATTGGCCGCTTCCTTGCATTTGTCAGAACAATATTACCTTTGCTCGCTGGGTTATCTGAATTAAGTCACCGCCGTTTCCAATTTTTTAACTGGCTAAGTGGCTTGTTATGGGTTGGCTTAATAGTCACCTTGGGGTATGCCTTAAACCAAATTCCTTTTGTGAAAGAACATGAGCAAATTGTTATTAGTGCACTGATGATTATCCCTGTCATCTTACTAATTAGTGGGCTAATTGGTTCAATTGTAATGTATTGGAAACACCGAAAGGCACTCTCTGGTAACAAAGAAAAACCATAGTATGACCGAGTAATGGCCGCTAATTAGCGGCCATTTGGCTTATTTGTCCATCAAGATACTAATAGCAGAAAACAAGTACTGGCCAATTTCTACTGTCATCCATGTTCCTTGCGAAATCTTGGGTTCCTCTCGATAAATTGCCCGAATTCTCTCTTGTAGCTCAGGATCTCCCCCCGTAAACTGGTTGAACATCGTTAACCATGTTTTCGCTAATTGTTGTACTTCGGGTGAATCTGGGGATTTATGTGCTTTTAATGCATTATATAAACCCGCAATGAGTTCTGGCCATACCTGGCCTGAAGCAAAATAATGTTGCTGAACAAAAGCAAATTGCTCTGTGGTTAAATGAGGTTTAAACAGTGATAATTGGTACTCACTAAAACCCTCTGCAACAAATTGGATCATTGCAACAGAAATACCCGATGAATAGGCTAACGTGTTATCCGATAAATGAATTTGATTCAGCCGTGCAAAGAAATCCGGGTTGCCCCCAGTATCTCGTTCTAACGCCGTCATCCATTCATGTGCAATTTGTTGCACCTCGATAGATTGAGGTATAGCGCCTTGTTCCATCAGCTTGTTTACCGTTGCTACCCGCTGTTGCCACTCTTGATTTTTCAGCGTGTGCGCCGTATAGAGTGGCAATTGTTCCAACTCTTGAGGGGTAAAATATTTATCAAACATCGACATCATCTCCAATACAGAAAACCAATCAGCCTGAGTTAAAGTATTACCTGTTTGCATTTGCTTGTGTAATTGCTCTAATCGATAACGCAATGTCGCCATTTGCTCCATTTGTTCCGTTAATAATGCAATTCGTTCTTGCAACAAACTCGTCATATCCCCACTCTGGCCATCCAGTAATTCACCGATGTTTTTTAGTTTGACTCCAACCTGCCGTAGCAATTGAATTTGCGTTAAACGCTCTATGCATTGCATGTTGTAAAGCCGATAACCCGCATCGGTTCTTGCAGTTGGTACCAATAAGCCGATTTCTTCATAATGATGCAGTGTACGGATGGTTAATCCTGTTTTTTCCGCAATCTCACCAACTTGAAATAGCATAGGTTCCTCCTGTAATTGCGACCAAGGTTAGTGCCTCACGTTACGTGAGAGTCAATCTCAATTTTGCATTTTTTATTGGAATTATATTTTACCCACAATATCACCAGACAATTATTTTCTCGCTAGCGATAATTTAAAAGTAGCCATAAAAAAGCCCCAGTAAATTGAATACTGAGGCTTATATAAGTAATTTATTAAATAATTACTTTATTAATGCATGCATTTCTTGTACGGAGATTACCGTATCTGTTGGATCTGCACTGAGCGACATCGTGGTGGCAAAACCGCCATTCAACGTCGTGTCATAGTGAACCTTGTAACGCAATGCACTGCGGCGAATTAATTTTGAGTCTTCAATGGCTTGACGACCTGCTGTGGTATTCACGATGTAATCATATTCACCATTCTTAATTCTATCTTGAATGTGTGGGCGACCTTCATGAACTTTATTGACAAGGCGCGGGTTAATCCCAGCCTCTCCTAACACAATCGCTGTACCGTGAGTGGCATCTAACTCAAAGCCGTGCTTTAACAGCTTAGCGGCTAAATCAACCACACGTGTTTTATCCCCTTCACGCACGGATAACAGTGCACGGCCTGATTTTTTCATCGTCGAGCTACTGCCTAACATCGCTTTAGCAAATGCTTCTGCAAATGTCCGGCCGACTCCCATTACTTCACCTGTTGAACGCATTTCAGGCCCAAGAATTGGGTCAACCCCAGGGAATTTATTAAATGGTAATACGACCTCTTTTACAGAGTAGTATGGTGGAATAACTTCTTCCGTTACTCCTTGCTGTGTCAAGGTTTGCCCCACCATCACTCGCGCTGCAACCTTCGCTAATGGCACACCAGTTGCTTTAGAAACAAAAGGCACAGTCCTTGCCGCACGTGGGTTGACTTCAATTAAATAAACTTCGTTATTTTTGACGGCAAACTGCACGTTCATCAAGCCACGTACACGTAACTCGAAGGCAAGGTTGCGGACTTGTTCGCGCATCACATCTTGGATTTCTTGGCTAAGTGTATATGCAGGTAGTGAACATGCAGAGTCACCAGAGTGCACGCCAGCTTGCTCAATGTGCTCCATGATACCGCCAATCAGCACCATCTCTCCGTCACAAATTGCATCTACGTCAACTTCAACTGCGTCGTCTAAGAAGCGGTCAAGTAACACTGGCGCATCGTTAGAAACGCTTACCGCCGTTTGGAAATAACGACGCAAATCGATTTCATCATATACGATTTCCATTGCTCGACCACCTAACACATAGGATGGGCGAACAACCAGTGGATAACCAATAACAGCTGCTTTTTCAACTGCTTGCTCAATAGCAGTGACAGTTGCGTTCTGTGGCTGCTTTAAGTTCAAACGATTAACAGCCTGCTGGAAACGTTCACGGTCTTCTGCGCGGTCAATGGCATCTGGGCTCGTACCAATAACAGGAACACCTGCAGCTTCCAACGCTCTAGCTAATTTTAATGGTGTTTGACCACCATACTGCACAATCACACCTTTTGGCTGCTCGATACGTACAATTTCCAACACATCTTCAAGAGTGACAGGTTCGAAATAGAGGCGGTCTGACGTGTCGTAATCGGTTGAAACAGTTTCTGGGTTACAATTCACCATAATGGTTTCATAGCCGTCTTCACGTAACGCTAAAGATGCATGTACACAACAATAGTCAAATTCAATCCCTTGCCCAATTCGGTTTGGCCCACCGCCTAACACCATCACCTTCGGTTTAGCATTATTTGGGTTGGACTCACACTCATCTTCATAAGTGGAATACATATAAGCCGTGTCTGTTGCAAACTCTGCCGCACAAGTATCAACACGTTTATATACTGGATGTAAATCATATCCTTGGCGTAGTTTGCGTAATTCTGCTTCAGAAACACCGACTAAACTTGCCAGACGTGCATCTGCGAAGCCTTTACGCTTAAGTACACGCAAGAAGTCCTTAGTGAGGCCATTGATGCCTAATTCAGCCACTTCTTCTTCTAAACGCACCAGTTCTTCGATTTGCACTAAGAACCAGCGGTCAATATTGGTTAAATTGAAAACACCATCAACAGAAAGACCGGCACGGAATGCATCCGCGATAAACCAGATACGTTCTCCACCTGCATCTTTTAATTCACGACGGATGCGAGTTAGTGCTTCAGGGTCTTCTTGAGCCACTTTCGGATCGAAGCCTGTTGCGCCTACTTCTAAGCCACGTAATGCTTTTTGCATTGATTCTTGGAATGTGCGACCAATAGCCATCACTTCGCCGACAGATTTCATTTGCGTTGTTAGTCGGTCATTCGTGCCCGCAAATTTTTCAAAGTTAAAACGTGGAATTTTTGTCACAACATAGTCAATGGAAGGCTCAAATGATGCCGGAGTACGGCCACCAGTGATGTCATTCATTAACTCATCAAGGGTATAACCCACCGCTAATTTTGCCGCAATTTTTGCAATTGGGAAGCCAGTCGCTTTAGAAGCAAGTGCTGATGAGCGCGAAACCCGCGGGTTCATTTCAATAACAATTAAACGCCCATCTTTAGGGTTTACCGCAAATTGAACGTTAGAGCCGCCCGTTTCAACACCGATTTCACGTAATACTGCCATCGATGCATCACGCATGATTTGATATTCTTTATCGGTTAATGTCTGAGCAGGAGCTACAGTGATAGAATCACCCGTGTGGATCCCCATGGCATCGAAATTTTCAATTGAACAAACAATAATACAGTTGTCTTTTTTATCGCGGACAACTTCCATTTCGTATTCTTTCCAGCCAATTAACGATTCATCAATCAATAATTCATTAGTGGGGGACAAATCTAAACCGCGAGTACAGATTTCTTCAAACTCTTCACGGTTATAGGCAATACCACCACCGGTGCCTCCCATCGTAAATGATGGGCGAATAATACAGGGAAAGCCGACCGCATCTGCAACGGCATATGCCTCTTCCATATTATGTGCAATACCTGAGCGTGCAGTGCCCAAGCCGATTTTTTTCATTGCTTTATCAAAACGTTGGCGATCTTCAGCTTTATCGATTGCATCTGCCGTTGCCCCAATCATAGTGACACCGAACTCGGCTAAAACGCCTTTACGCTCTAATTCAAGCGCACAGTTCAGTGCGGTTTGGCCACCCATGGTTGGTAATACTGCATCTGGGCGCTCTTTTTCGATGATTTTACGCACAACTTCCCAGTGAATCGGCTCGATGTAAGTTGCATCTGCCATTTCTGGGTCAGTCATTATTGTCGCAGGGTTCGAGTTAACTAAGATTACGCGGTAGCCTTCTTCACGCAGTGCTTTACATGCTTGAGCACCTGAGTAGTCAAATTCACATGCTTGGCCAATCACAATCGGGCCAGCACCTAAAATCAGAATGCTTTTTATATCAGTACGTTTTGCCATTTCTTTTGCTCCCGATTATTGTGCGTTTTGACGAGGTGTGTTCTGACGGTATTCATTAATTAATTCAATAAAATGGTCGAATAAATTTGCCGCATCATGTGGCCCTGAACTTGCTTCTGGGTGGCCTTGAAAGCTGAATGCTGGTTTATCCGTACGGTGAATACCTTGCAATGTTCCATCAAACAGCGACTTGTGAGTCACTCGCAGTGTGTCGGGAAGTGTCGATTCGTCAACAGCAAAACCATGGTTTTGCGCCGTGATCATCACCACATCTTTATCTAAATCTTTAACTGGATGGTTAGCACCATGATGGCCAAACTTCATTTTTATGGTATTAGCGCCACTTGCCAGGGCAAGTAACTGGTGCCCTAAACAGATACCAAATACTGGAATTTCTGTGGTTAAAAATGTTTCAATGGCCTTGATGGCGTAATCGCATGGGGCTGGGTCACCAGGGCCATTTGATAAGAAAATACCATCAGGATTCATCGCCAATACAGTTTCTGCGGGTGTTGTTGCTGGTACCACAGTTAAACGGCAGCCACGGTCAACTAACATACGTAAGATATTGCGCTTCGCACCGAAGTCATAAGCGACAACATGTAAAGGGAGTTCATCCGCAGTTTTTGCGCCTTGCTGGCCATTTTCCAGCGTCCATGAACCTTGGGACCAGTTATAAATCTCTTTAGTGCAGACTTCTTTTGCTAAATCCAACCCATTCAAACCTGAAAAACTACGCGCTTTTTCCAATGCCAGTGCAACATCTGGGTTATCACCCGCAATGATACAACCGTTTTGAGCGCCTTTTTCTCTCAGTAAACGTGTCAATTTACGTGTATCGATATCTGCAATCGCCACCACATTATGGCGTTTTAGATATTCAGATAACCCTTCTTGCCCGCGGAAGTTACTGTATACCAATGGTAAGTCACGAATGATTAAGCCTTGAGCATGAACATTTGGAGATTCTTCGTCATCAGCATTAGTGCCGATATTACCAATATGGGGATAAGTGAGAGTAACAATTTGGCGGGAATAGGAAGGGTCTGTAATTATTTCTTGATATCCGGTCATCGACGTGTTGAAAACGACTTCTCCAACAGCAGCGCCTTCTGCACCGATAGCACGCCCGTGGAATTGGGTTCCGTCTTCCAGAACCAATATAGCTGACTTAATCAAAACACCCTCCGGAGAATAATAAATCACGTTTTTTGCATATTAATTCAGATTTTGCGATCTAAATCAATGCCAAAATGAGTTTTTAAGCAAATTTTTGGCAAATTGCGCGCATTCTAATGATGAGATAGGGTCTTGTCTAGAAAAAAATGCATTTTTTTCACTTTTATCTTACTTTTTTACTCAACTACCTCACTTTTAATTGGATGAGCAGTATAAATCATAGTAAAAATGAATTAGTAAACGGTTGCAAAGTAAGATAACTAGTTTATTGATAATAACTCAGCTAAAAGAAGGAGGAAAGGATAATTAACGAGCAAAATTGGAGATAAAAACAATAAAAACATAAGTTAATGTTGATTTGAATGCAAATAATTCAAATCAACATCAAATAAACAGTTATTAATTATAATTAATTGATTTATAATTAAAAAAACAAATAAAAATACTACAAATCATCAAGACTTAACACATCTTTCATATCATATAACCCACTATTTCTAGCGCAAACCCAACCTGATGCCTTAATTGCACCATTTGCAAAGGTCATGCGGCTAGAGGCTTTGTGAGTAATTTCAACTCGCTCTCCGATATCCGCAAACATGGCGGTATGTTCACCCACAATATCCCCAGCTCGGATAGTTGCAAAACCAATAGTTCCAGGTTCTCGCTCTCCGGTGTAGCCTTCACGGGTGTATACAGCACACTCTTTTAAATTTTTACCCAGCGCGCTAGCAATAGATTCCCCCATGGCTAAAGCAGTACCTGATGGCGCATCCACTTTATGGCGGTGATGAGCTTCAACAATTTCAATATCTGTGTAATTTCCCATTACTTTTGCTGCTTTTTCCAGTAATTTCAGTACTACATTGACGCCGACACTGAAATTTGCCGCAAAGACAATAGGAATAGATTTCGCAGCTTCGGCAATGGCTTGCTTCCCTTGCTCATCAAACCCTGTCGTACCAATGACCATGGCTTTTTGGTTGGCTTTACAAAATGCTAAGTAATGCAATGTGCCTTCTGGACGCGTAAAATCAATAACCACATCAAAATCATTAACAACCTGGTCAAGTGAATCAACAATAGAGATACCTAACTTACCGATACCTGCAAGTTCACCTGCATCGGTTCCGATAAGTGACGAGCCTTCACGCTCAATCGCTGCCCCCAATTGAATTCCATCTTGTTGTTGTGCGGCTTGGATTAGCTGGCGTCCCATACGTCCACCTGCACCAACTATTGCGACACGTACCACTGAATTTGCCATGGTTTATCCTTTTTTAATTAATGCAAATATATAAATTTGAACTGTTGTTTAGGATAAAAAGGCTATTTTTACCCACAGTTTAGAAATGATTGTGATACAGATTAACTATCCTGACTGTATTCTGCTAGCAAAAATGCAGAGTTATTAACAAAAGCGTAGAAAGCATAAAGATTATCAGTAAAAGTTTTAATTGAGAGAAAATGCGAAGGGAACAACTTGAATAAAAAGGTTAAAACAGCCGCAAAGATAGGAATGATAAAGCGGCTGTTCCTGTAATTAAAACCAAATGATTAATTAATCTCTTTGACCTCAACTCTTAATTCTTTAGGGACTTCAAAGACGATATTTTCTTCACGCCCTTGCAACTCAACAACCGAGTCGGCTCCTAACTCTTTAAGTCGATCAATGACTTGCCTAACTAAGATGTCTGGCGCTGATGCCCCCGCAGTTAAGCCAATAATGTTTTTATCTGCTAACCATTCCGTTTTAATATCTTCTGCACCATCAATTAAAAATGCAGGTTTTTGCATGCGCGAAGCTAATTCCGCTAGACGATTTGAGTTTGATGAGTTTTTAGAACCGACGACTAAAACAATATCAGCGCGTTCTGCAAGTTCTCTCGCTGCCTCTTGGCGGTTAGTCGTTGCATAGCAAATATCGTCTTTACGAGGCCCTACAATGCTTGGAAAGCGAGAGGTCAGTGCATCAATAACATCAGAGGTATCATCAACAGAAAGTGTTGTTTGTGTCATGAAAGAGAGATTATTTTCATCTTTCACTTTTAATTTCCAAACATCTTCAGGGCTTTCAACAAGATACATCCCGCCTTCAGGGTTACTGTATTGACCCATCGTGCCTTCGACTTCTGGATGCCCTGCATGCCCAATTAAAATGGCTTCTTTGCCTTTACGGCTCGCTCGTGCAACTTCCATATGAACTTTCGTCACCAAAGGACAAGTGGCATCAAATAACATCGTTAGATCGCGAGAACGCGCTTCTTGGCGAATGGCTTGAGAAACGCCATGCGCAGAAAAAATCAAGATTGACCCATCAGGTACTTCTGAGATTTCTTCAATAAAAATAGCACCACGTTGACGTAAATCATCAACAACATAACGGTTATGAACCACTTCGTGACGAACGTAAATCGGAGCACCATATAGTTCTAATGCCCTTTCTACGATGCTAATTGCGCGGTCTACGCCAGCACAAAACCCACGAGGGTTAGCCATTAATATTTGCATTGTGATTCTCCAATTGCGGGTCTACTTCAAGCACTTCGATATCAAAACTAATCTGCTGCTCAGCGAGAGGGTGGTTAAAATCAATAGTAATCGACTCACCTTCAATTGATTTTACTACACCTGGCATTTCACTGCCATTCATCGCGGTAAATAGCATTATCGTACCAATTTCAGGAATGCCTGTTTCTATAAAGTCACGCAATGAAAAATATTGAACTAAGTCAGGATTATGTTTCCCAAAAACAGTGTCTCCGGGCAGCGAAAAACTTTTCTTTTCACCTTCATTAAGGCCAATCAATTGAGCTTCAAGTTCTGGCGATAAGGAGTTATTCCCTAAAACAAACAACGCAGGCTTTCCTTGTGCATGCGAGGAATCAGCCGTAGAGCCATCTTCCAATTTCAGTGTGAAATGCAGTAAAACAGAGCTCTGCGCCTGTATTTGAGTAGACATAAACCAAACCTATTTATCATAAAATTCAGCCCAGAAAATCTGGGCTGTGAGTTATTACATTCTAACCTAGTGCGCTGCCATTTTATTTGGCTTTTTCTTGCTTAGACTTATCTGGCAAGAAACCTTCAATAATAACTAAAGCAGCACCGATACAAATCGCCATATCCGCTAAGTTAAATGTTGGCCAATGCCAATTACCAACGTAAAAATCAAGGTAATCGATAACGAAGCCATGGACTAAACGGTCGCTTAAATTACCGATAGCACCACCAATAATCAATGCATATGCAATGTTAGATAGGCGTTTTTGTGCACTTTGGCGATACATCATAACCATTAAGATAACGGAGATCCCAATTGCAATACCCGCAAAGAACCAACGTTGCCACCCGCCTTCATCAGCCAAGAAACTAAATGCCGCACCAAAATTTTGCGCGTACATTATGTTAAAAAATGGCATTATCGGATGCGGTTCGTACAAATTTAGGTCACTAAGCACTAATTGCTTAATGCCTAAATCCGCAACGATGATCACAATGGTTAACCATAACCAACGCAAACCGGTAGAACAAACTGGCGTCTTCATTAAGCAAACTTACGTGTTTCGCCGTTACCGGCTACGTTAGTGACAC
This sequence comes from Providencia sp. PROV141, assembly GCF_028481645.1. Taxonomy (NCBI): domain Bacteria; kingdom Pseudomonadati; phylum Pseudomonadota; class Gammaproteobacteria; order Enterobacterales; family Morganellaceae; genus Providencia; species Providencia sp. PROV141. Next base: position 50,453 of record NZ_JAMPPR010000026.1, read on the forward strand.
AGCGACCACAGATTTCAGGTTGCTCGCTTGAAGAACCGATATCGCTTGCATAGTGCCAGCAACGTGGGCATTTTTCACCCGCTGCTTTACTGAAAGCAATTTTCAGGCCTTTCAATTCACTTTCTTGTGCATCTGCTGGAGCTGTTGCAATATCAGCAACATGAGCTTGTGATGTCAGTAAAACAAAGCGTAATTCATCACCCAGGCTTTGCAGTTTTTCTGCCAAAGTTTTATCTGCATACAATGTCACTGCAGCTTCTAATGAGCCTCCGATGAGCTTATCAGTACGCGCTTGTTCTAAGACCTTATTCACTTCACCACGAACCGCCAATAGCTCAGTCCAGAAGCTGTTGTTCATTTCATTTGATTCATCTAAACCAAATAAACCGTCATACCATTCTTCGGTAAGAACAAATTGAGCGCGTTTTCCTGGTAACTCATTCCAAATTTCATCGGAAGTGAAGGACAGAACTGGAGCCATCCAACGCACTAGCGCTTCAACAATATGGAATAACGCAGTTTGGCAGCTACGACGCGCTAAGCTATCACTTTTCGCGGTATACTGACGGTCTTTGATGATATCCAGATAGAATGACCCCATTTCAATGGAGCAAAAATGCATTAATCTCTGGATAACAGACAAGAAGTCATATTCATCATAGGCTTTAGCAATTTCTTGCTGAGCTTCTAACGCACGACTTACCGCCCAACGGTCTAAAACCACCATATCTTCTGGTTTCACCATGTCGGTTTCAGGATTGAAACCACTCAGGTTAGCCAGTAAGAAACGTGCAGTATTACGAATACGGCGATATGAATCAGCAGCACGTTTTAAAATTTCATCTGAAACTGCGATTTCGCCAGTATAATCCGTTGATGCAACCCATAAACGTAAGATATCTGCACCCAGTTTATTCATTACATCTTGTGGGCTTACTGTGTTGCCTAAAGATTTAGACATTTTGCGGCCTTGGCCATCAACAGTAAAACCATGTGTCAACACTTGGCGATAAGGTGCTTTCCCTTTCATTGCTGTTGATAACATCAATGATGACATAAACCAGCCACGATGTTGATCCGACCCTTCAAGATACATATCCGCTGAATTACCATGGAATTCAGGACGAGCATCCACAACCGCAAAGTGCGTTGAGCCAGAATCAAACCACACGTCTAAGGTATCAGGTACTTTACGATATATTTCAGCTTCATCACCCAACAGCTCAGCAGGGTCAAGATCCCACCATGCTTGGATGCCATCCACTTCAACACGCTTAGCCACTTCTTCCATTAATTCTAATGTGCGAGGATGTAGCTCTTCAGTGTCTTTATGAACAAACAACGACATTGGGGTACCCCAAGTACGTTGACGAGAAATACACCAGTCAGGGCGGTTTTCAACCATAGATTCAATTCGTGCACGTCCCCACCCCGGGATCCATTGAACAATATCAATTTCTTTCAGAGATTGTTCACGTAAGCCGTTTTTATCCATGCCGATAAACCACTGTGGCGTAGCACGGAAGATAACTGGAGTCTTATGGCGCCAACAACATGGGTAGCTGTGTTGAATCGCTTGTTTGTACAGTAACGCGCCTTTTTCGTTCAATAATTCAACGATAAGATCGTTAGCTTTAAAAATAAATACGCCATCTAATGTTGGGTAAGTATTTGGTAAGAAGCAGCCATCTGGGCCCACAGGGTTAGCCGTTTCTAAGCCATATTTCTGGCCGACAATATAGTCTTCAGGACCGTGGCCTGGTGCGGTATGAACAGCCCCCGTACCTGCGTCTAATGTCACATGATCGCCCAAAATAGCAGGAACATCAAAGCCCATAAATGGGTGCTGGAAGCGCAACAATTCTAATGCTGAACCTTCGCATTCACCAAGAACTTCCCATACGGAGATACCCGCAGTTTTCATCACGTCTTCAACGAGGTCTGCGGCTAAAATGACTAACTCGCCATTTGCATCGACCAAGTTATATTTGAATTCAGGATTTAATGAAATTGCGCGGTTTGCTGGCAATGTCCAAGGTGTCGTTGTCCAAATAACCAGCGACGGAGTTTTGTCACTTACCACACCAAATTTTTCACACACGGCCTCGCTATCTACAGCTGGAAAGCGAACGTAGATAGACGGTGATGTTTTGTCGTAGTATTCAACTTCAGCTTCCGCTAATGAAGAACCGCAAGCTGTACACCAGTGAACAGGCTTTGCTCCTTTCACTAAATGGCCGTTTGCAATAGTTTTCGCCAACGCTCGAATAATGTGAGCCTCGGTTTTAAAATCCATTGTTAGATAAGGTTTATCCCACTCACCTAAAACACCAAGACGCATGAAATCAGCTTTTTGGCCTTCAATTTGCTCTTTAGCGTATTGGCGGCATTGTGCACGAAATTCAGCGGCGGAAACTTTTTCCCCTGGCTTACCAACGATTTGTTCAACTTTATGTTCAATCGGTAATCCATGGCAGTCCCAACCCGGGATGTATGGGGAATCATAACCCGCCAACCCTTTGGACTTAATAATAATATCTTTGAGAATTTTGTTAACTGAGTGACCAATATGAATACTGCCGTTAGCATACGGAGGGCCATCGTGCAGAATAAAAGTTTTCTTGCCCGATTTTGCTTTACGGATTGCCTGATACAAACCTTCTTTGTACCAGCGCTCTAACATCTGTGGTTCGCGTTTAGCGAGATCGCCACGCATTGGGAACCCTGTTTCTGGTAGATTCAGGGTATTTTTATAGTCACTCATCGATTCTCAGTTCCAATTTTCCGCTAAATTATCTGATTCCTATTGCAGTAAGATACTCTCTCGCTGCAATTACATCATTAGCAATTTGCTCCTTAAGCGCTTCCAACGAAGCAAACCGCTGCTCATCACGTAATTTCTTACGTAACACTACATCGATATGACGCCCATATAAATCCATATTTGCATCAATCAGATGAACTTCTAACTGTGTTCCTTTTCCAGATACAGTCGGACGTGTGCCAATATTTGCCACACCAGGTAGAGGCTTATCACCTAAACCGTAAACTTCTACAGCATACACACCAGTAACTGGTGTGACTAAACGTTTTAACGGTAGGTTTGCTGTTGGAAAACCTATTGTTCTGCCAAGTTGATTACCATGAACCACTCGCCCGCTAATACGATAAGAGTGCCCTAATAGGCTTTCCGCTAATTCAAGATTGTTTTCTTGAATCGCTTTTCGTATCGCTGTACTGCTAATACGAAGCCCTGAATCACAGAAGCTTTCTGTATCTGCAACTTCAAAACCAAATTCATCACCTGCTTGCTGTAAAAAAGCAAAGTCCCCCATGCGATTTTTCCCAAAGCGGAAATCATCGCCAATAGCGAGATACTTTACCCCAAGCTTACTGACAAGTAAGTCAGCAACAAACTCAGCGGGTGTTAATGATGCAAAGTGCTGGTTAAATTCAACACATAAGAGGTAATCAATACCACTGTCTGCAAGATATTTAACTTTGTCTCGCAAACGCGTCAAACGCGCAGGCGCTTTGTCACCAATAAAAAATTCAAGGGGCTGAGGCTCAAATATCATCACGACAGTTGGTAACCCTAACTGCGCTCCCTTAAGTTTCAAATTTTGAAGTAAAACCTGATGCCCACGATGGACACCATCAAAATTACCGATAGTCAGCACGCTACCATGATGGCACGCCCGGATATTCTGTATACCGCGAATTAGCTCCATAACAGGCTCAATACCGAGGAAATTGTAGGATTATACCTTGTACGACGCATAAGGTTAACCTTAGTTCGCAAAAGGTTTCATTAAACCCTATTTTTTTGATCTCTACACGATTTATTAACCACTATTTTTATGTAATTAGTGGGTTATTACGCTCCCCAAACAGAGCAATTGGATTCGAACATCAAAAACTTTGGGGTAACCAATGGATTATCAATACAACAAATTTGTTCCAAGGTCTCTAAAAATATTATATTTTTATGTTTTATACTTCAATGGTTATAACCAAACGGTCAAAAAGAACAAAAAACAGCCATAACATGCTTGATTTTCATACTACCCACTGATTGATAGACTAAAAAACATTTTTCATCTTAATTCTTTTTAAATTTCTGCCATCAATTACGCATTTTTTCACGCTAAGATCTGTATTCTTCTTATATTTGCTGATAGAATCTTGCACCATTCACAGCGCATGAGCATCGAAGTACACGATGTTTATTTGCACAAATCCATTGACAAATGAAGGGCGAAAGGGCATATTCCTCGACCTTTGAATTGTCCTCAATAGAATACATTTGGGAGTTGGACCTTGGCTAATATCAAATCAGCTAAGAAACGTGCCGTTCAGTCAGAGAAACGTCGTCAGCATAACGCTAGCCGTCGCTCTATGGTACGTACTTTTATCAAGAAAGTTTACCTTGCTATCGCTGCAGGCGATAAAGAAGCTGCTCAGAAAGCATTCAATGACATGCAACCTATTGTTGATCGCCATGCTACTAAAGGCCTGATCCACAAAAATAAAGCAGCACGTCATAAAGCTAACTTAGTTGCTCAAATCAAAGCAATGTAATTTTGCTTCTTGATTAGCTTAAAAAACCGGCTTATGCCGGTTTTTTATTTGTCGCTATTTTTTATCTAAGCTATCAAGCGGCACTGAAAATAAATCTGAAAAATCTTTATTACACACTCGCTGTACTGCTGGGTGCTGAATCATTCTCTCTGCAAAAATAACGTAATACTCTTCTTTTACGCTCTCTAAACGGCCTAACTCTACAATATCTTCGCCACCTAGAAGATCAGGTGTATACTGCGATGGAGCTACAAAAATCGCGTTATAATGCATACCAAATGCTTTCATAAGTGCCGCATCATCAAACTCACCTAACACTTCAACTTGTAGATTTTTATTTCGTATCCAAGCTAAGATATGCCTACCTAATAAATATCGCCGCCCAGGAATTAATAAACGACGTTCCTCTAAACACTCAGGAAATGGCTTTTTAGGGATCGGCTGACGGCAAAAGAAACTCATATTACACTCGCCCAATTTCACCGAAAACAAGCCTTCTTGCTGCGATGAGTCAACTGGGCAATCAGACAAAATCATGTCTAATTTATGTTGGCTGAGCTGTTCTAATAGCAATTCATGTGTTGATTCAAAACAACGCAAATGAATTTGTTCATGCTCTACAACTGTAGTTTCTAATATTTTACTAACTAACTGTTTTGATAGCGTATCCGCAACCCCGACATCAAACAGTAGATTGGATTCGCGGCTATAATTAACAATATCTAGCATTTCTTGGCTAAGCATGAACATTTTATCTGCATAGCGAAAAATTAATTGCCCAAGCTCAGATGGCACCAGACCTCGCCCCTGCCTTTTGAATAATTTTCCACCTAATCGTTCTTCCAATGCTTTTATTTGCCCTGTAATTGTCTGAGGAGTCAGGTAAAGCGCTTCTGCTGCTCCAACGACAGAGCCTTCTTTACATACATGCCAGAAGTAGTAAAGATGGTTAAAATTAAGATGTGAAACCCGCATATCGATTCCTTTTGTACCATCACTAGCTAGACAAACGACTATTGACCATACACATTTACCCGCAGCTCATATTTCTCAGAGCCTTTAAAATGAATACCGTAGTGTATTTAAAAACACACTACGGTATATCATAGATTATTAGTTCGGAAATTCTTACTAATAATTTACAAAATTAAATGTTGAGCTGGTACTAAGTTAGTTCTTTTTGTTTCGGTAACACAACTCTTAACATAAAGTAACCTAAAAATGCAGCTAACGTAGAGCCAAGCAAAATACCTAGGCGTGAATAGGTACTATACACCTCATCGAGTCCATCAAATGCGAGGCCGGTTATAAAAATAGACATAGTAAAACCGATCCCACACAATACAGAAACGGCAAAAACTTGTTTTAAGTTAATCGACTCAGGCAACTTTGCGAACCCAAGTTTTACCGAAATCCAACTAAACAGAAAAATCCCAATGGGTTTACCCAAAATTAGCCCTGCGGCAACGCCTAATGGCAGTGGGCTTAATAAACCTTCTAATGTTACACCTTGAAGCTGTACACCCGAATTAGCAAACGCAAAAATAGGTAGAATTAAGTAAACAACCCATGGGTGTAAAACGTGTTCCAATTCTTCTGAAGGCTTGGTCTGGTTAGTACCATGTAAAGGAATTAAGAAGCCAACAATGACCCCAGCTAATGTGGCATGAACCCCAGATTTCAAAATACACACCCATAATATTAACCCAATAACTAAGTAAGCAGCTGTATTCTCTACTCTACGCCAATTCATCATACAGAGAATGGCAATACACAGTGCTGAAAGCCCCAATGCAACCAAAGAAACAGAACTTGTGTAGAAAAAGGCAATAATCACGATAACACCAAGGTCATCAATAATAGCCAATGCTAATAAGAACACCTTAAGTTCTGTTGGCACCCGCTTACCTAATAACGCCATCACACCTAAAGCAAATGCAATATCTGTCGCTGCAGGTATTGCCCAGCCTTGCTGAGTAACTGCATCTCCTCCGTTGAATAACAGATAAATTAGTGCAGGGGCAATCATTCCCCCTAATGCCGCAATTGCTGGAAATATCGCTTTATCACGCCCCGCAAGGGATCCTTCCAATAACTCACGTTTTACTTCAAGGCCGACCACCAAAAAGAAAATCGCCATTAAGAAGTCATTAATCCATAATATCAGAGGCTTATCTAAACCAAATTCTGATATCTTAATTGATACAGGAATATCTAAAAATTGCTGATAAGCCCCTTGTAATGGCGAGTTAGCCATCATTAAAGCGACTATGGCAGCAATAATCAGGAGTAAGCCCCCTGCTGCTTCTAACCTTAAAAATTTACGAATAATTGCTGTCATATAGTTAACCCCAATATATTTTTGAATGTTAATACTATGCTAATCATTAATTCGTAAAAAGTCGTTTATTCATCAGAGACGAATCGGAATTATCGAGCAATTTAAGTTAAGCGTCACAGAGAATGATAAAGAAACGTTAATTTTACTATAGACAACTTTTATAAAAACAAATAACAAATTTTGTTAAAAATGGACTTTATAATTTCAATTTTTTATTACAGTACCCAACCTACATTTTTCAACCACCACAAAATAATTATGCATCTTCTTTTCTCGATACCTTTCATGAAGATTTTAAATGTGGGAGACTACTTGCAAGATATTTGCAAAGCGCTTCGCAAAAAAAATGCGATTAGATTGCCAATAAAAAACTCAAGATTACAATTCACTAATGACAACTCACGTACTCTTTGCCGTACTTTTTGCCGCTTTTTGCCATGCAAGCTGGAATGCCATTGTTAAATTTGGCAATGACCGCTTTTTCGGTTTAGTCATGATTTCTGTTTTTTCTGGCATCTTAACGCTACCAGCAATATTTTGGTTAGGCCTGCCATCACCAGAAGCCATCCATTGGCTAGCTTTATCGGTATTATTTCATATTGGCTATACCTATTTTTTAAGCCAGGCTTATACACATGGTGATTTAAGCCAGATATACCCCATATCACGAGGGTCTGCGCCATTAATGACTGCACTACTCGGTGCTTTGCTATTTAGTGAGCTAATTCCATTAATGGGCCTTATTGGTGTTTTATTTATCATTTCTGGCGTAGTGCTTATTGCCTTTGCAGGGAAGAAATTCACTTTAAATATCAAAGGAAAAGCTCTGGCTTTTGCCATATCAACTGCCTTTTTTACTGCCTGCTATACCTTATCTGATGGCTATGGTGCCAGAGCAAGTGAAGACCCTGTGGTGTATACACTTTGGTTATTTCTATTGAATGGGATTGTGTTAGCTGTACCTGGCTTTATCAAATATCGTGGTACCCTAGTTGTTGGAATTCAACAATACTGGCGCTCTGGGTTACTTGGTGGGTTAATGCAACTGATTAGCTATGGTATTGCCATATGGGCGATGAGCCAAGCCCCCATTGTCATGGTCGCTGCAATTAGAGAAACTAGTGTGCTATTCGCTATGTTCCTATCTATTGCTTTTCTTAAAGAAAAATTCAACGTCATGCGAGTCGTTGCCTGTGTTGTTATTGTTTTTGGTGTTTTATTAGCAAAATTAAGTCATTAATAAAATTATTATTATTTAAATGTTCAGTTACCAAGCAATCAATTTTGTTTTAATTAAAAATAGTATTATTTCTTTTTATTTACCTATAGTTTTTATATTTTCTCACCAGATATGAGGCCAAAATGTCGCTTTTAAAATCTTTACTAGCTATTTCCATTATTAGTGCTTCTTTTTCTAGCTTTGCAGCTACACCCGCTGACATCATAATTGTAGATGGCACCATCTTAACAATGAATGCTCAAAAACAGGTTATTGACCATGGTACGGTTGTCATCAAAGGCAATAAAATTATTGCCGTTGGTGGCCCTGAGCTTACTCAACGTTACCAAGCACCTAATGTACTAAATGTTGATGGTGATATTGTCATGCCAGGGCTAATTAATACGCATACACATGCATCTATGACCGTATTTCGTTCTTTAGCCGATGACGTACCAGACCGTTTACACCGTTATATCTTCCCATTAGAAAATAAAATGGTCTCCCGTGAAATGGTTCGAGTCGGAGCAAACCTTGCTAATGTAGAAATGATTAAAGGCGGTGTCACAACTTACGTTGATATGTATTATTTTGAAGATGAAGTGGCTAAAACCGTTGATAAAATTGGTTTAAGAGCTGTCCTTGGTGAATCTGTTATTCAATTTCCTGTCGCTGATGCAAAAAATGCAGATGAAGGCATCAATTATGCCGTAAACTTTATCAATCAATACAAAGATCACCCACGTATCACTCCTGCTTTTGCACCCCATGCACCCTATACTAACACAACAGAGCATTTACAAAAAATAGCAAAATTATCTCAAGAACTTGATGTTCCCGTGATGATCCATCTAGCAGAAACCGATCGTGAGCAAGAAGAGATCGCCAAACGCACTGGTGGCAAAAGCCCGGTTCAATATATGGCAGACATAGGTGCACTGAACAATAAAGTAATAGCTGCCCATGCCATTATGGTTGATGAAAAAGATATGGATTTGCTCAAACAATATGATGTTGGTGTTGCACATAATATCAGTGCGAATACTAAGTCAGCTAAGGGTGTTGCCCCTGTGACAACCATGCTTGAAAAAGGGATCCGTGTTGGCTTGGGAACAGATGGACCAATGTCGAGTAATACGTTAACGACGTTAAATGAGCTGAATTTAGTGGGTAAAATTCACAAACTAGCAAATAAAGATAGAGCGGCGATGCCACCAATTACTGTTGTTGATATGGCGACAATGGGCTCTGCGCGCGTGTTACACATGGAAGATAAACTGGGCTCTCTCGAACCTGGGAAATTAGCTGATCTTATTGTTATTGATACCAAATCACCAAATATGGTTCCTATGTATAGCCCATATGCTGCGCTGGTATATGGGGCTAATGGAGCCAATGTCCGCCATACCATAGTTGATGGCAAAGTATTGATGCAAGACCGTAAAATACTGACTGCTGATGAAAATTCAATTATCAAAGAAGCTCAAGATTTTGCCAATAAAGTCCGCGAAACCGTGGTTGCTAGCGGTGAAGTTGTAAAATAAGATAAAAAAATGGCTGACTTGGCAATATGCTCAGTCAGCCATTCTCGTTTAATTAGCCACTCATTATTTATTTGTTAAATCATCGAAGAATTTTTTCACACCATCTAAAAAGCTTTTAGAGCGTGGGCTGTTTTTCTCACCGCTCTTTCCACCTAATGATTCACCAAATTCTTTGAGTAACTCTTTTTGTTTCTCATTCAGCTTAACGGGTGTTTCAACAACAATATGGCACATTAAATCACCTTGCAGACCACCACGTACCGATTTCACACCTTTCCCTTTCATGCGGAAAATTTTACCAGTTTGAGTTTCTGCTGGGATTTTCAGTTTTACACGCCCATCGAGGGTTGGCACTTCAATTTCGCCGCCCAGTGCTGCATCAGCAAAGTTAATCGGCACCTCACAGTGCAGGTTATTACCATCACGCTCAAAAATATTATGAGGTAACACATGAACCTGAACGAATAAATCTCCTGCTGGTGCTCCGTTTTCTCCGGCCTCACCTTCCCCTGATAAACGAACACGGTCCCCCGTATCGACACCCGCTGGAATTTTAACTGACAGTGTTTTATATCTCTCAACACGGCCATGACCATGACATTTGTTGCATGGATCTTTGATTACTTTACCGCGACCATGGCAAGTTGGACAAGGCTGTTGTACAGAGAAAAAGCCTTGGCGCATATGGACTTGGCCCATACCGTGACACGTTGAGCATGTATCCGCACTGGTTCCCGGTTTCGCACCATTACCATGACAAACGTCACAGGTTTCTAAGGTCGGAATACGGATTTCTTTGGTCACTCCACGGACAGCCTCTTCAAGAGTCAGTTCCATGTTGTACTGTAGGTCAGAACCACGGCTTGGGCGCTGCTGTCTGCGGCCGCCTCCAAAAATATCACCGAAGACGTCACCAAAGATATCACTAAAGTCAGCGCCACCACCAAAGCCACCGCCGCCGCCCATTCCGCCTTGTTCAAACGCAGCATGACCATATTGGTCATAAGCGGCGCGTTTTTGCTCGTCAGAAAGAACTTCGTAAGCTTCTTTAATTTCTTTAAATTTATCTTCCGAGTCTTTATCACCCTGATTACGGTCGGGGTGATGCTTCATCGCTAAACGCTTATAAGCACGCTTAATATCTTTCTCAGAAGCATTTCTTTCGAGGCCTAACACCTCATAAAAATCTCTTTTCGCCATTCTCATTACCCTTAACATGCGGAACGGGCGTAGAGTTCCCTCGACGCCCGTATCCGGTATCAGTAACCATTAACTATCATTTGCTACAGCTACTGCGCCCGCTAAGGGCTTTATTTTTTGTCTTTGTCGTTAACTTCTTCAAATTCAGCGTCAACAACATCATCATCTTTCTTCGCTTCTGCGCCAGCTGCACCGCCCGCTTGAGCTTGTTGCTGTGCAATTTCCAGAAGTTTTGCAGATGCAGTGACTAAAGCTTGGATTTTCGCTTCGATATCCGCTTTATCTTCACCTTTTGCTGCCACTTCTAACTCAGAAGTTGCTTTTTCGATATTCGCTTTATCTTCAGCTGGTAATTTATCACCGGCTTCTTCAATTTGTTTACGAGTACCATGAACTAATTGGTCAGCTTGGTTACGAACCTGAACTAACTCTTCAAATTTACGGTCAGCTTCAGCGTTTGCTTCTGCGTCACGTACCATTTTTTCGATTTCCTCGTCATTCAGACCTGAAGAAGCCTTAATGGTGATGTTTTGCTCACGTCCGCTATTTTTATCTTTCGCAGAAACATGCAAGATACCATCCGCATCGATATCAAAAGTCACTTCGATTTGTGGCATACCACGTGGTGCAGCTTGAATACCATCTAAGTTAAACTGACCCAGTGATTTGTTGTCACTCGCACGTTTACGCTCACCCTGCAGAACATGGATAGTTACCGCAGCTTGATTGTCTTCCGCTGTTGAGAACACTTGGCTGTGTTTTGTTGGGATAGTGGTGTTCTTCGAAATTAACGAAGTCATCACACCGCCCATGGTTTCGATACCTAAAGACAGAGGCGTTACGTCAAGTAACAGAACGTCTTTAACATCGCCCGCTAAAACACCACCTTGTACTGCCGCACCCATTGCAACTGCTTCGTCTGGGTTCACGTCTTTACGTGGTTCTTTACCAAAGAAATCAGCAACAACTTTTTGAACCATTGGCATACGTGTTTGGCCACCAACTAAGATAACGTCGTTGATTTCGCTCACGCTTAAGCCTGCGTCTTGCAGAGCAACTTTAACTGGCTCCATTGAACGCTTAACTAAATCTTCTACCAGTGACTCTAATTTCGCACGAGTCACTTTAATATTCATGTGTTTAGGACCTGTTGCATCCGCTGTAATGTACGGCAGGTTAACGTCTGTTTGTTGTGCAGAAGACAGCTCAATTTTTGCTTTTTCTGCAGCTTCTTTCAGACGTTGCATCGCTAACGGGTCGTTACGTAGGTCAACACCTTGTTCTTTCTTAAACTCTTCAACTAAGTAGTTGATTAAACGAGTATCGAAGTCTTCACCACCTAAGTGAGTATCACCATTGGTTGCCAAAACTTCATAGGTTTTTTCGCCATCAACTTCATCAATTTCGATGATTGATAAGTCAAATGTACCACCACCTAAGTCATAAACCGCAATAGTACGGTTACCCACTTCTCTATCTAAACCATATGCTAATGCAGCAGCTGTTGGTTCGTTAATGATACGTTTTACTTCTAAACCAGCGATACGGCCCGCATCTTTAGTCGCTTGACGCTGAGCATCGTTAAAGTAAGCAGGTACAGTAATAACCGCTTCTGTTACAGGCTCACCTAAATAGTCTTCAGCTGTTTTCTTCATTTTTTTCAGAACTTCAGCTGAAACTTGTGGTGGAGCCATTTTTTGGCCTTTCACATCTAACCATGCATCGCCGTTATCAGCCGCAATGATTTTATATGGCATGATAGAAACGTCACGCTGAACTTCTTCGTCTTGGAAACGACGACCAATCAAACGTTTGATTGCAAATAAAGTATTTTCTGGGTTAGTCACAGCCTGACGTTTTGCTGGCTGACCAACTAAAATTTCACCATCTTGAGTGTACGCAATGATGGAAGGAGTCGTTCTATCACCTTCGCTGTTCTCTAGAACACGAGCTGTAGTACCATCCATAATTGCAACGCATGAGTTAGTTGTACCCAAGTCGATACCAATGATTTTACCCATCTAAAACGCCTCCAAAGGAATTCTTTTCACTATGATTTCGATATCAATCTATATGAGGCTCAATATTTCATTTTCAAGGGAGTTTTCACTCTGAGCCTAAATTATTTTTCAATACGCAATAATTTGGATTGATATCAGTTGATGCTTTTAAGATGGGGTCACAAATTCATTCATCAAGGGGGAGAATCAAAAAAAATTGCATTTATTGCAAAAAAACCTGTCTTGTGATCATGGTTTAAACAATCAAAACTGCGTATGATGCGCCGCCGCTGTTACTTTGGCAAAACTTTTTGTTTTTTATCTATTTGAATTTTATATATTTTACCAGAGGTTATATGCAGTCTAGCTCTCTTGCAAATCCAGGCCCACTTGGTTTACTAGGCTTTGGTATGACAACCATCCTGCTAAATATTCATAACGCAGGTTTTTTCCCTCTTTCATCCGTTATTTTAAGTATGGGCATTTTTTATGGTGGTATTGCTCAATTTATTGCGGGCCTGATTGAATACAAAAAAGGCAATACATTCGGTGCAACCGCATTTACTTCTTACGGAATGTTTTGGGTTGCATTAGTTGGTCTATTATTTTTACCTTCAATGGGATTAGCCGAAGCAACCTCACCTGAATTTTTAGGTATTTTCCTCGCTATTTGGGGAATTTTTACCTTTTTCATGTTCTTGGGAACATTCAAAGCTAATTTTGTTTTGCAATTTGTCTTTGGTAGCTTAACTGTATTATTCGCTTTATTAGCGATTGGTAATATCACGGGAAATGCGGTATTACTAAAATTTGCAGGTTTTGAAGGAATTATCTGTGGTGCTAGCGCATTTTATTTAGCGGTTGCGGAAATATTAAATGAGCAATATGGCAAAACAGTATTACCGATTGGCCAACGTGGTTAAGTTTGACTAACGTATGTGATTTTATGCATTAAATATTATTAATCAGGTGAGTCAATGCTCACCTGATTATATTGAAATACTACTCAGAACGAATTGCTGATTTAGGTCTAAATGCCTTCACAACCGTAGGATCTGTTTCCACATATGGGCCATCAAGCAATTGAATACAATAAGGAACACTGGCGAAAATACCAGAAACGACTACATTCCCTTCTTTGTCTTTTAAGCCTTCTAGTGTTTCCGCAATTGCTTTAGGCTGCCCTGGTAAATTTAAAATCAAGGCCTGATTACGTATTACTCCAACTTGCCGTGATAATATCGCAGTAGGTACAAATTTTAGGCTAATTTGCCGCATTTGTTCACCAAACCCCGGCATCTCACGGTCTGCAATCGCAAGGGTTGCGTCAGGTGTGACATCGCGACGAGCGGGGCCTGTGCCCCCAGTAGTTAGGACTAAATGGCAAGCAAATTCATCCACCAGCTCACATAATGTTTGCTCTATCATGATTTGCTCATCAGGGATCAGGCGAGTTTCGATGCGAAAAGGTGTTGTCAGCGTTTTGGCTAACCACTCCTCTAATGCAGGAATGCCTTTATCTTCATAAATACCGCTCGAAGCACGATCAGAAACAGAAACCAGACCTATGCGCAATTCATCCATACAAACCTCAAAGAAATTATTCAATCAAAAACTGTTCACTTAAGAATAAACAGGAGCGATATCATATCATGATGAATGATTGCATGCAGTGCCGAGGTGTTTTTATCTTTAAATTGAGAACTAACTCAATGAAAAATGGATATAAAAAAACCCAACCAACCGGCTGGGTTTTAACGAAAAAAAGAAATAAATTACAGTAAATCTGCAATCATTTTTTCCAGTTTCTCTTGGTCTACTGCAAACTTACGAATACCGTCAGACAGTTTATCAACCGCCATTGGATCTTGATTGTGCTGCCAGTAGAACTCTGCTTCTGTCAACTTAGCGCCTGGCTCTTGAGTTTTACCTGCATCTGTCAGTTTACGTACTAATTCACCCTGTGATTCTGACAGCTCTTTCAATAACCCTGGAGAGATAGTTAAGCGGTCACAACCTGCTAGTTCAATGATTTCACCCACGTTACGGAAGCTTGCGCCCATAACCACCGTTTTATAACCGTGAGCTTTGTAGTAATTGTAGATTTCAGTAACAGAAACCACACCTGGATCTTCATGTGGCGCGAATTCTTTTTTATCTGTATTCGCTTTGTACCAGTCAAGA
This sequence comes from Providencia sp. PROV141, assembly GCF_028481645.1. Lineage (NCBI taxonomy): Bacteria > Pseudomonadati > Pseudomonadota > Gammaproteobacteria > Enterobacterales > Morganellaceae > Providencia > Providencia sp. PROV141. The sequence goes on from NZ_JAMPPR010000026.1 coordinate 65,522, forward strand.
ATACGGCCCACAAATGGAGAAATCAGGTATACACCCGCTTCCGCACAAGCACGTGCTTGAGCAAAAGAGAATAATAAAGTCAGGTTACAGTTAATGCCTTCTTTTTCCAGTTTCTCAGCAGCACGGATACCCTGCCAAGTCGAAGCCAGTTTAATCAGAATACGGTCATTACTGATGCCTGCATCGTTGTACATTTTGATTAAGTGACGCGCTTTAGCAATACAAGCTTCTTCATCATAAGAAAGGCGTGCATCAACTTCAGTAGAAATACGACCCGGAACTAATTTCAGAATTTCCAGACCGATATTAACAGCCAGCTTGTCACAAGCATCAACGATTTGTTGCTCACGATTATTGCTTTGCTTACGTGCCCATTCTACCGCTTCATCAATTAATTTACGGTACTCAGGAATTTGTGCAGCATTTAAGATCAGCGATGGATTTGTGGTCGCGTCTTGTGGCTTGTAAAGCTTCATCGCTTCGATGTCGCCAGTATCAGCAACAACAGTTGTCAGACTACGTAATGAGGTTAGTTTATCGGTCATTTCTTTAATCTCGTTGTTATACCCGTCATATTCCAAGTTGTAGCGATGTTGGCTACTTACAATTCTTGCGAATGTAGTTGCGTTGGCTAACAAACTGCAACTTGAATTACTTTGCGTATTATAAAGGAATTGTGGCTATCGCCGCACCGTCTACAGATAATATCATGCATCCATATTGCTGCAAGCAAGTAAATCTAGTCAAAAGCAACTATTTGATTGGCAATCGATTTCGCTAACCAATTAGAAACTGAATCCTTTTAGCAAGTTATATTGTGCTGTTATTGTAATAAAGAATAATATTGGTTTGGCTTATCGTATCAATTAGCCAATTAGGCAGAATTTTTGCTAAAGTAAGCAGTATCATTCTTTATTAAGGGTCAAGTCATGCTTATTACAATTTCACCTGCAAAAACATTAGACTACGAAAGCCCACTTGCAACACAGCAATTTACTCAGCCTGAATTACTCTCTGAGTCTCAAAAATTAATTAATGTCTGTCGTAAGTTAACCCCCGCGGATATCGCCAGTTTAATGAAAATTAGTGACAAACTTGCAGGGCTCAATGCCGCTCGTTTTGCAGAGTGGCATGCGGACTTTACCCCAGAAAATGCACGCCAAGCGATCCTCGCCTTCAAAGGTGATGTATATACGGGTATGCAAGCAGAAACGTTTTCTCAAAACGATTTTGAGTTTGCTCAATCCCATTTACGTATATTATCAGGCCTTTATGGTGTTTTAAGACCGCTAGATTTAATGCAGCCTTATCGCTTAGAAATGGGAATTCGTTTAAAAAACACCCGTGGAAAAGATTTGTATGAGTTTTGGGGAGACATTATCACCAAGCAATTAAATCATGCATTAGCAGAGCAAAAAGACCAAGTATTGGTCAATCTTGCCTCAGATGAATATTTCAAATCAGTAAATACAAAAAAACTGGATGGCCAAATTATCAAGCCTATTTTTCTGGATGAAAAAAATGGTAAATATAAAGTTATCAGCTTTTATGCAAAAAAAGCTCGGGGTTTAATGAGCCGCTTTATCATCCAAAACAAATTAACGAAAACAGACCAACTAGCTGATTTTAATTTAGAAGGCTATCAATTTAATGAAAGCCAATCTAAAGGTAGCGAGTTAGTATTTACACGCCCAGAACAAGCTTAATGCACAAAACGTGGGAACTGACACACAACAGACACCCACGTATTTCAAAATACTTCATTCTTTTTTCGGGCTCAATCACAATTTACTCATAAACCTTCTCACTAAGCACGAATTAGCATTGATTCCTCAGCCTACTTTTTAGCTTTATGACAGTATAAATTGAGTTTTACCCACTATTTTGGAGGTGAAGTATGCCTTATGTCGCATCATCAAAACGCTATACTGAAATGGAATATCGTTTATGTGGCCGTAGCGGATTGCGCTTACCACTGATTTCATTAGGGTTATGGCACAACTTTGGCGATAACAAACCCTTTGATAATTGCCAAGCCATGCTTCGCCATGCTTTTGACCTTGGGATCACCCATTTCGATCTTGCGAATAATTATGGGCCACCGCCAGGATCTGCCGAAAGTACATTTGGTAGGATCATGCAACAGGATTTTCTACCTTATCGAGATGAAATGATCATTTCATCAAAAGCTGGTTTCACTATGTGGGATGGCCCTTATGGCGACTGGGGAAGTAAAAAATACTTGGTTGCAAGCCTAAATCAAAGTTTAAAACGCATGGGTTTAGATTATGTGGATATCTTTTATCATCATCGACCTGACCCCAATACTCCATTAGAAGAAACCATGGGAGCACTAGATCTCATTGTTCGCCAAGGAAAAGCGCTGTATGTGGGAATTTCTAATTACCCAACAAATTTAGCTAAAGAAGCTATTAATATTCTCAATGAATTAGGAACCCCTTGCCTGATTCACCAACCTAGATATTCCATGCTAGAACGCACTCCTGAAGAAGATTTACTCGATTTACTGGAAGAAGAAGGTGTCGGCTCTATCGCATACTCTCCGTTAGCAGGTGGGATTTTAACTGATCGCTATCTTAATGGTATTCCTGCGGATTCACGCGCTGCGGGTAACCCTTCTTTACCGCCAGAAAGACTCACATCCAACGTTTTATCAAAGGTTAAACAGCTGAACGAACTGGCGGTAAAAAGAGGACAGAAGCTAAATCAAATGGCCTTAGCATGGTTACTGAGACATGATAGGATCACTTCAGTGCTCATCGGCGCAAGCCGTATCAGCCAAATTGATGATGCGATGGGGATCCTAAAAAATCGTAATTTTACGCAAGAAGAGCTCAAAGCTATCGAATTAATATTAGAAAGCTAATGAAATACATAAGTTGCAGGAAATCCTGCAACTTAATGAAATACATCTTAATTAACGATATTCACCATTTGCTTTAAACTGCACCACAGAATAAGGCTGAGTACGGCCATCTGGCTGCTCCATACCTAAGCTACCAATTGGCATACCCGGAACAGAAATTCCCACCACATCTGCCGGTAAAGCACCAATCGCATCAAGGCTACTCACAGGAACATGTCCAACAATCACTTTGCCTTTGTATTTAGCTATGTGGCAGCTGCGTAAGTTATAAGGGACCTTCAATTCATCATTGAGTTGATTTAATTCATCATAACTGATTTCGTTCACTTCAACGTTATATCCCGCTTTTTTGATCCCTTCGCCCCACAATTCACAGCAACCACAGTTTGCATCTTTATACAATTGCACGCTCTGGTTTTGAGAAAATGCAGAGAATGACAGTAATAACATTCCACTCAACATTAATTTTTTCATCTTTAATTTACCTTCAAAATAGTCATGGTGAATATTCATCATTATTTATTATGACGTAACTGGCAGATTAATTTATAAGCTGCAGGAATAATAAATAGGGATAATAACGGTGCGGTGATCATGCCGCCAATCATCGGTGCCGCGATACGGCTCATCACTTCGGAACCAACGCCTGTTCCAAGTAATATGGGTAATAAACCCGCTAAAATTACAGCAACCGTCATGGCTTTAGGACGAACACGCAAAACAGCCCCTTCATATAATGCACGGTCTAAATCTTTATCTGATAAGCTGCTTATTCCTTGCTGTTTTTCTTTATCTTCGATTGCATGGCGTAAATAAATCAACATAACCACACCAAATTCAGCTGCTACACCTGCTAATGCAATAAATCCAGTTCCTGTCGCAACCGATAAATTAAAGTTCATCCAGTAAAGGAACCAAATAGCCCCAACCAAAGCAAAAGGTAAGCTTAATAAAATCAGCAAAGCCTCACTAAATCGTCTGAATGCTAAATAAAGCAATACAAAAATAATCATGATGGTAGCGGGAACCATTAACATTAACTTTTGATTAGCCCTTTCAAGTAATTCAAATTGCCCTGTAAAGGAATAGCTAAGACCCGGCTTCATTTGGATGTTATCTTTTATTGCTGCATCAATATCTTTAATAACAGAGACCATATCGCGATCGCGTGCATCAATATAAATCCAGCTAGTCGGTCTTGCATTCTCCGTTTTCAACATTGGAGCGCCCATATTCACGGATACATCCGCAACATCACTAAGCACAATTTGCTGTTTACTCGGCGTTAAAATTGGCAACAATTTCATCGCAGATACACTATTTCGGTAATCTTGAGGATATCTTATGCTAATTGGATAACGCTCAATCCCTTCAACTGTTTCCCCAATCATTTCCCCGCCAGTCGCCATTGAAATATAAACTTGTACGTCACTGATGCTCATACCAAAACGCGCTGCTTTTTCTCTATCGATTTTGACATCAATATAGCGCCCACCAACTAATCGCTCGGCTAAAACAGAAACAACCCCGGGCACCGATTTTGTAACTTTTTCAATTTCTTGGGCTAATGCATCAATTTCTTCGAGATCTCTGCCCGATACTTTGATACCTATAGGGCTTTTAACTCCCGTAGACAACATATCAATACGATTGCGAATAGGTGGAACCCATAAGTTTGCAACTCCAGGTAAACGCACAGTTTCATCCAGCTCATCAATAATTTGTTCGAGAGTCATGCCGTCTCGCCACTGTGCTTGCGGCTTCAAACGTATCGTTGTTTCAATCATTTCCATCGGAGCTGAATCCGTAGCTGTTTCAGCTTTACCGACTTTTCCAAATACCGTATCCACCTCAGGAATAGTTTTGATTAACTTATCTGTATTTTGTAGTAAAAATGCCGCTTGTGCAGGAGAAACCCCCGGTAGCGTTGAAGGCATATAAAGTAAGTCACCTTCATTAATCGCAGGAAGAAATTCACCACCTAAATGTTTTAATGGCCATATCACGGTAAATAAAGATAAGAAACCAATTAACAAGGTTGTTTTTGGCCATGCCAATACCTTCGTTAAAATAGGGCTGTAGAGTGAAATCAACCAACGATTCAGTGGATTTTTATTTTCATTTGGAATATTACCGCGGATCCAATACCCCATTAGAATTGGAATAACAATTAATGCTAGCGCTGCAGCCCCCGCCATGGCATAGGTTTTTGTAAATGCGAGTGGACCGAATAAACGGCCTTCTTGCCCCTCCAACGTAAAGATAGGAATAAAAGACAATGTGATAATTAATAAGCTGATAAATAATGCGGGTCCAACCTCAACAGCAGAGTCCGTAATAACTTTCCAACGCTGGGCATTATCAATGACTTTACCTTCATTTTCATACTGCCACTTTTCTAATTTTTTATGCGCATTTTCTATCATAACAATGGCGGCATCCACCATGGCCCCAATCGCAATTGCAATGCCCCCTAATGACATTATATTTGCATTTATTCCTTGGTAGCGCATGACGATAAAGGCAATAAATAATCCAAGAGGCAAGGAAATAATAGCCACTAACGCAGAACGGAAATGCCATAAAAAAACAGCACATACTAATGCGACAACAATAAATTCTTCCAGTAACTTATAACTCAAATTATCAATCGCGTTATCAATAAGAATACTTCTATCATAAGTAGTGATAATTTCGATGCCTTCCGGCAAGCTAGCACTTAAATCTTCAAGCTTTTGTTTTACATCATGAATCACATTACGTGCATTTTCACCTGAACGAAGCAAAATAATACCACCCACAACCTCGCCTTCTCCATTTAGCTCAGCAACCCCACGGCGCATTTCGGGGCCTTCCTGTATTCGAGCAACATCTTGCAGGTAAATGGGTACGCCATTTTCTGGTGTTTTTAGGTAGATTTTATTAAAGTCATCAATAGATTGAAGGTAACCACTTGCTCTAACCATATATTCAGCTTCAGCAATTTCAATCGATGAACCACCCGCTTCTTGGTTAGCCATTTCAACTGCCTGCTTTATTTCAGGTAATGTCACTGAAAATTGGCTAAGCTTGAGTGGGTCAACTAAGATTTGGTAGGATTTAACCACACCACCGACGGTTGCAACTTCTGAAACATTCGGCAACGCCTTCAATTCATATTTCAAAAACCAATCTTGTAACGAACGCAGTTCCGCTAAATTATGCTTTCCCGTTTTATCCACTAAAGCATATTCAAAAATCCAACCAACACCTGTCGCATCAGGCCCAATGGATGCCACTGCACCTTTAGGTAATTGGTTTTGAACTTGGTTTAAATATTCTAAAACTCGTGAACGAGCCCAGTATAAATCGGTATTATCTTCAAAAATAACATAAACATATGAGTCACCAAAGGCAGAGAAACCACGCACCGTTTTTGCTCCCGGCACAGATAACATTGTCGTCGTTATCGGGTATGTGACTTGGTTTTCGACTAGTTGTGGCGCTTGCCCTGGATAAGTGGTTTTGATGATCACTTGTACATCAGATAAGTCAGGTAATGCATCAACAGGTGTACTGCGAATGCTCCAAATACCTGCAATAACTAAAAATACGACTCCCATTAGCACTAAAAACCGGTTAGCAACTGAGCGTCTTATAATCCATTCCAACATACTCTACTCCTGAGATTTATGTGATGAATGATTAGATGACACCGATGGTTCGGGAAGCGCTTCCATCTTGGCTAATGCCCCAGCAATATTCGCTTCAGAATCAATCAGGAAAATCCCCTGAGTCACTATATGCTCGCCCACTTGTAAGCCTTCAGATATTGCCGTCATTTGTTGGGATTCACTCAGCACTCGCACCCTTTTCGGAATAAATTCACCATTCTCACCAACAGCAATAACATGCTGTTCTTTCCCTGAATCCACAATGGCTTGTGAAGGGATCAATAAACTTTCCGTACCTTCTGCAATTAGATTTAAATACGCCGTCATGCCCGGTTTTAATAAATGGTTGGGATCCGCAATTTCCGTGCGAATATTAATGGTGCGGCTTGCTTGATCCGCACTGGGTAATATCAACCAGTTTTTCACTATAAATAACTGTGAAGGATAGGCAGGAATAGAAACTGTAAATTGTGTTTGTTGATTAAGTAATTCAGCGACAGACTGAGGAACTGATGCATTAATCCACAATGGATCAGTTCCTTGAATTTGTGCAATAACGACTTCTTTGGATACATTCATTCCTAAACGCAGATTAAGTGCAGTAATTACCCCAGAAATAGGGGCTTGAACAGTAAAACGTGTTTGCACTTTTCCTGTTTTAATAAACTGAGAAAGCGCGCCTTCTGGCATGCCATTTAAACGTAAACGCTCAATGACGCTATTAAGATCTTGTTGGCTCGCATTCATTTGCTTAAGTGCGAGGTATTCGCTTTGTGCTTCAACCCATGCTGGGATCGTTAGCTCAGCAATAGGAACGCCTTTTTGGATCCTCTCACCGACTGTGAATGGATAAACTTTTTCAACAAAACCATTTTCTCGTGCTTGTACGATAGCAAATTGGTGATCATTAAACACAATTTCAGCTGGAAATGTTAAGTCATAGTTTAGTTTTCCCCACTTTACATCCACCGTTTTAAGCCCTAAATTTTGTGTCTGTGTTGGGTTAATTGTTATCCCCTTGCTATCCGCTGAAGCCAAGTTTTCATCCGCATATTTAGGGACAAGGTCCATGTCCATAAAAGGAGATTTTCCTGGTTGATCAAATTTAGTATTGGGATACATTGGGTCATACCAATACAATACGGTGCGTTCTTGTTTTTCAACTGATTGGCTATTATTTTCTACAACGAAAAAATAACGATAAAATAAAATTGAAATAACGCTCGATAAAATAATTACCAATAGCAATTTGGTCAGGTTAACTAATGACATAACATCTCTCTATCTATTTAGTTTATCTTTTCGACGGATTTCAACATTGAAAGATTACCTTGTTGTACAAATGAAAATTTTAATTCATCATTTTCTTGTAAGCCGTTGATCATATTTTCATTTTCATAAGTAAAACGCATCGTCATTGGTGGCCAGCCAATGCTTTCAATTTCTTTATGATTTATCGTTAATTTCTTGTTCTCTTTATCAATCGAAATGAGCTTTCCTTCTGTATTGATTGTCGGTTCTGCGACTTTTTCTGGATAAATAGAGTGGTTATGTTCAGCGCCGTTTGCATAGCCAGTTGCTGTTAACATCGCCATTGAAATTGCAAAAAATACTGTATTTAATTTTTTCATTTTTACCTTCATGATTTTATTAGTCCGCCACCTAGTGCAGAGAATAAATTTATTTCATTCTTCTGCTGTTCTATTTTCAACATCAATAAATTTTGCTGTTCAGTAAATAAGCTACGCTGTGCTTCAAGAACATCGAGATAACTAAAACCACCATATCGATAACTGGCTTGTTTCTGTATTAAGACGTTTTGCAGCGTGTTGACATATTGCTCTTGGGATATAAGTTGTTTTTCTAAACTCGATTTGATCACTAAGGCATCTTTCACTTCACGAAATGCCACCTGAATATTTTTTTCATAATTAACAATCGCTTTATTTTTTCTAATATTTGCCAACTCTAAATTTCGGCTATTTGAGCCTCCAGTAAAAATAGGTAACGTGATTTTAGGAATAAAATTCCAAATACCATTTGAAGAATCAAATAGCCCAGTTAAGGACTCGTTATTATTTGCGATACCCGTATTAAAGGAAATTGAAGGAAAAAAAGCGGCTCTCGCTACACCAATATTGGCATTCTCAGAAATAATATTTTGTTCCGCAGCCATAATATCTGGGCGTTTTAATAATATTTCAGAAGGAATATTTGAAGGTGTTGTAATCAAGGGATAGTTCGGTTCGTAGTGCCCTAACTCTGAGTTTATCTTTGTTACATAATCATTCGCCAAAAAATTCAATAAATTTTCATTTTTAGCAATTTCACTTTCAATTTTTTCGATATTAATAGAAATAGACTGCACTTGTCCTTTAGCTTGTTCTAAATCTGATAACCCCGCTTTTCCAGCCGCCACTTTTTGCATTACTATCGATTGGCTATTGAGGTAACTTTGTTTCGTCTCTTGTGCAATTAATAATAGTTTTTGGTTATACACCACATCTAAATACGCTTCTGCTACCGTTTTGATTGTTATAATTTGTGTCGCACGCTTCATCTCTTGGGAAGCGATAAATTTTGCTTTATCTGCATCAGATAAATTTTTAATACGTCCAAAAAAATCCAGTTCATAGCTGATATCAATACCCGCACTATATTTCTTATTGAACGATGTGCCAGACTCTAATGATTGGCTATAGTCACCACTCATTGATGAACTAACTTGAGGATATTTTTCAGCTTCCGCTAGCCCAAAACGCACACGAGCTTCTTCTACATCTAACGCAGCAAGATATAAATCACTGTTTTTCTCAAGCGCAATTTCTATCACACTTTTCATTTGTGGATCTTGAATAAATTGGTCCCAACTAGGAATCGATAATTCTATTTGAGCCTGCTTTACTGCATCAGAAATATTGCTACTAAATTGATGAGGTACATTAAGATTAGGACGTTGATATTCAGGGGCTAGCGAAACACAACCCGTCAAAATTAAGGCATAAGCTATAATTAATATTTTTGGGGAATACATGGTATAGCCATGCCTCTAGTGATTAAAATTGAGACTATAGTAAAAAAGAACAGCTGTTAGATTCATGACATGAAAATGACAAATTTGTCATTTTACATTTCGTTATGGTAGTGCTTAGAATGGCAGTATTGTTTACCTGTCTGCTAGGTCTAAGATGAAATTACTTATTGTTGAAGATGAACATAAAACGAGAGAATACTTATCTAAAGGCTTAAGTGAGTCCGGGTTTATTGTTGATGCTATCGAAAATGGCATTACAGGCCTGCATATGGCCACAACTGAAGACTATGATTTAATTATTCTTGATGTGATGTTGCCGGATATTAACGGCTGGGAGATTGCAAAAAATTTGCGGAGTGCAGGAAAAAATACACCAATACTCATGCTTACGGCTTTAGGTAATGTTGAACATCGAGTCAAAGGGTTAGAGTTAGGTGCTGATGATTATCTCGTTAAACCATTTGATTTTTCTGAGCTACTTGCCCGAGTGAGAACGTTATTGCGCAGAGGCAATAACAGCATCCAAAAAACACAATTTACCATCGCTAATTTGCATGTTGATCTGATCAAACGGCGCGTTACCCGCGAAAATGATAAAATTATACTCACCAGTAAAGAGTTTTCTTTATTGGAATTTTTTATTCTTCATCAAGGTGAAGTTCTTTCTCGTTCTCTGATAGCCTCGAAAGTTTGGGACATGAATTTTGATAGTGATACCAATGTCATTGATGTTGCAGTTAAAAGGCTGAGGGCAAAAATAGATCAAGGCTATGAACCTAAATTGATTCATACCATTAGAGGAATGGGCTATTTACTTGAGATCCCTGAAAATGATTAAGTTATTTCGATCTCCTGTCTCTATTTCAATTCGTCTTATTGTTTTGATCAGTATTACCCTCTCCCTTGCTTTATTATTATTTAGCTCGATCATGATCAACTCAGTTATGTTACATTTCAAGCAACAAGATGAATATACACTTAACCAGTTGAACTTAACGATCCGTAGCTTGTTAAATGACAATGCAGATTCACAAAGTGAACAATATGCACGTATTAAAACCATTATTAATGAGCATCAAGATATCACTATTTATCTCATTGACAATCAAGGAAATGAATTAATATCACCCAATGCAACAGATAAGCTCATTACATACTTAAAAAATTATGATTCTCATAAAAATAGCCAAAAAGCAGAGCTTAAAAATTATCGCCTATCTGAAAGCTTCATTCGAGTCAGTTCCACTACAGAGTCTAAACAATATCGGTTAGTGACAGCACTATCATTGAATTTTCATCATGATTATCTGAGTTCATTAATAAATAATTTAATTGTTAGTGCTATTATATTGTGTTTATTTACTATTCTTGTCGTTTATTTCCTTGTAATTAAAGGATTAAAACCCCTTAAAGATGTCAGCGATGAAATCAAAAATGTGACTTCTGAAAACTTAAGCGTTCGTTTAAATCCTGACTCTGTGCCGAATGAATTAAAGCAATTAACCAAATCATTTAATCAGATGTTAGTAAAAATTGAAGATGTTTTCGTAAGGCAAACGAATTTCTCAGCAGATATTGCCCATGAAATGCGTACGCCAATCACTAATTTAATGACTGAAACTCAAATATCTCTGAGTAAAAATCGCAGTAAAGAAGAGCTCGTTGAAGTGTTATATTCTAATTTGGAGGAATATAACCGTCTATCACGAATGATATCTGATATGCTTTTTCTTGCTCAAGCAGATGATAATAGGCTGATCCCAGAGAAAAAAATGATTAATATTAAAGCTGAAATAGAGCTTATATTTGATTATTTTGAATATCTCGCAGAAGAGAATGAAATAAAACTCAAGCTAATTGGTGAAACAACCTCTATTATGGCCGATAAAGACATGTTAAGGAGAGCGATTACTAACTTAATCTCAAATGCTATCCGCTATACCCCAAAAGGCGATTCTGTCAGTATTAATATTTCGAATGTAAAAGAGGGAATTGAATTAATCATCAGCAACCCCGGTATAAAAATACCAGAAGAACATTTAGCAAAACTTTTTGATAGGTTTTATCGCGTGGATAAATCAAGACAACGAAAAAATGAAGGAAGCGGTATCGGATTAGCCATCGTCAAATCGATTATATCAGCACATAAAGGCAGGATCACTGTAACATCAGATGATTTTTCAACACGTTTCACTGTATTTTTACCTATTAAATAAAATTAAATTTTCACTATAAATGGCAATTTTGTCATTTTGTTGTCAGTATTCAGACAGAAATAAAGCCTTATTATAGTTATAAGATAAATTATTTAACTTAATAAGGGTTCACAATGAAAAAAATTATTTTTGCTTTAGCAATTTCTGCTGTAACAACACATGTAACAGCAGCTCAAACAGAAAAAGAAATTCATTATAATGCAGCAACTGCTCTCAGTTTCACTGAAAATAATACCTCTTATTCCAATCTAAAATCGATTAATAACCATTTGAAGCAAGCGGGTATTTCGGTTAATAATATAATTAACTCACCTCAGTCATTCCTTCAATTAGATGAACATACTCAAGCTGCTACTGCATTGAATTTTAATCAAAACAATACATCTCCAGCAATGCTGAATATGATCAGCCGCCATCAAAATCAATCACCTAACTATAAAAAATCGGTAGTAAAAACAACTAAATTATTTTCCGATATGAATGAAAATGAGAAGGCTATTACTATGCTAAGCTTCAATAAAAATAGCTCTTCGGCACCAATTCAAAATGAAATTATGAAAATAGCAAAAGATAACAACTAATTAATTTTAAATAAAATTATTTAGTTTAATTAAATAAAACCAAAGTCTATTTTAATCAGAAAATCATTATAGTAAGTTTAAAGATTATTATAATGATTCACCCTATTACATTTTTTATTATCTAAATAAATAGATCCTTTATTGATTATTCGAATCTGTGAATTACAATTCACTTGCAGTTCACATTCATTTAAACTTTTCAATGAGGTTTTTTATGTATAAAACATCTATTATTATTGCATCGTTGCTATTTCCAATATTAGCATCAGCAACTTCTTTTGAATCTAAATTATTATCGATTTCTTCTATTGAATACTCATTACACTTACATAATGGCGGCAATGGTGGCAACGGAGGTAATGGTGGTAACGGCGGTAATGGTGGTAATGGCGGTAACGGAGGTCATGGTGGTAACGGCGGTAATGGGCATTAATTTATCTCAATACTAAATTCATCCCCCTTCTTTTTGGAGGGGGAAAGGAGAAATATATGAATCATAAGGTTTGCACTTCATTTATTCTGTTATTAATTAGTTCTTATTCCATCTCAAGTTATTCCCATTCCTTATTTAATACCCCATCTAAATGCTTATTAAAAAATGAACTCAATATTAATGAAATTAATAATAAAATATGTTCAATACTAAATGGCCAATATTATTTTTCTAAAATTTCTAGCTTTGCAAGCCATGGGCAAAACGGAAACCATGGCCAAGATGGAAGTCATGGTCAAGGTGGTCTAGGTGGCCAAGCTGGACAAGGTGGTGATGGGCAGAATGGGGGGAATGGCGGAACAGGTTCAAATAATGGCAATGGTAGCGATGGTGGGGATGCAGAGGTAGGAAGTAACGGTAATGGAGGTAATGGCGGAAATGGTAGCGTTACTGGTGGTGATGGTGGCCATGGGGGAAATGGCGATGGTGTGGGCAATGGAGGAAATGGAGGTAACGGCACCATGAATGGCAATGGTGGGAATGGAGGACACGGCGGTAATGGGGGGAATGGAGGCAATGGCGGAAATGGTTCCGGAGGTGGAAATGGCGGTAATGGTGGTAATGGCAGCCAAGGTGGTAAAGGGGGACGTGGTGGTTCAGATGGTGGTAGAGATGGCCTCGACGGCATTAGTACACTCTAATAGGCAAATTCATTAGCTGTGAATAAGTGATGTGGCAATATGAAACCATATAATTACCTTAACAAAAAATGGTCTTATCATTAAAAACGGAAGCTTCTGCTTCCGTTTTTCGTATCCACGTATTCTTTATTGTTTAGGTGCTAATTTCATTAAAAATGTGCGTAATTGGGTAAAGTCAGACGGTAAAAAGTGCGAAAGTAGCGGTAACTCCGCACGCTCCGCTAACTCTTTTGGTAACGGTATAGCCTTATTTAGGATCTCTTCAACACTTTCTTTAAATTTAGCCGGGTGTGCCGTGCCTAAAAATAGCCCGTATTCGCCTTCTTGTAACTGGTCACGCAGCACACGATAAGCAACTGCCGCGTGTGGCTCAGATAAATATCCTTTTTTATCTAATTCACGAACGGTTTCTTTAGTTACTTCGTCACTTACTGCACCATAACCCAGCTCATCAAGCGACCAACCTTTACGGCGGAATAACTCCTCAATACGAGGCCAGTTGTTCGGCTGACTAACATCCATAGCATTCGATAATGTAGCCACAGTTTGCTTTGGTTTCCATTGCCCATCAACAAGGTAACGCGGCACAGTATCATTTACGTTAGTTGCTGCAATAAAGCGTTTGACAGGTAAACCCAATGATTTAGCTAATAAACCTGCAGTAAGATCCCCAAAGTTCCCACTCGGAACCGAGATCACTAGTTGATCGCGTTTTTCTGCTGGGATCTGTGCAACCGCTTCAAAGTAATAGCAGATCTGTGCAAGTAAGCGACTGATATTGATCGAGTTCGCTGAGTTTAAGTACAGCGCCTTTTTCAACTCTTCATCATCAAATGACTGTTTCACTAATGCCTGACACGCATCGAAGTCATCTTTAATCGCAACCGTATGAATATTTTCACCCAGTGTACAAAAAAGTTTTTCTTGCAGTGGACTGATTTTCCCTTCTGGATAGAGAATAACAACTTGCACGTTATTAAGACGATAGAATGCGTGAGCAACTGCCGCTCCGGTATCCCCTGAAGTTGCCGTCAAAATGGTCACAGGTTGCTCACCAGCAACTTGACCTAACGCCTGAGCCATAAAGCGGCCACCGAAGTCTTTAAATGCGAGCGTTGGCCCATGATATAGCTCCAACGTTGCGACATCATCTTCAACTTTAGAAACTGGCGCAGGGAAAGCAAATGCGGCTTTAACTCTCGCTGCTAGCTCTTCTGATGGAATTTCATCACCAATAAAAGCACTTAAAATACGGCTGCTACGTGTGACAAAATCTAATTTTAATAATTCGTCGATTTCAGCCGCACTAAATTCAGGCAGATCTTGGGGAAAGAATAGGCCTTGTTGCTTCCCTAACCCTTGCTTAACCGCTTGCGCAAAACTTACTTGTTCATTGTTATCTTTTAAATTATACAGTTTCATTATTTACCCTATTGTCCTTGCCCCGGCCAGATCCAAACGGCAGATATGCACAAAGCCTTCATCATTCTGAATATAATGTTGTTGCAAGTAACTCGCCATGTTTTCAGCGATATGTTTCTCATCACAAATAGCAAACAGTGTTGGCCCTGAGCCAGAGATACCACACGCCAATGCACCTATTTCTTTTGCATTCTGGCGTGCTGCCGCAAAACCCGGTAATAGTTGTGTACGATAAGGCTCAGCAACAACATCTTGGATCATCGTTGCTGCAAGTAACGGCTGGTTTGTATGACATGCATGAATGAACCCTGATAAGTATCGACCATGGTTTACAATGTCGTGACGTGGGTAGCTATCAGGCAGGATTGCACGCGCTTCCGCGGTTGATACTTTAATTCCTGGATAGGCCATTACCCAATACCAATTTTCAAATGCAGGTACAGGCTGTGAAATAATACCATTTTGCTCGATAATCAGTTGTAAGCCGCCTAAAAAACACGGTGCAACGTTATCGTAATGCACACTACCAGAAATACGCCCTTCCAATTCCCCCATCATGCCAAGCAGTTGGGTATCATCAAATGGTTTCTCTGCAAATTCGTTTAGCGCCATCAATGCGGCGACAACAGAGCAGGCACTAGAACCAAGCCCTGAACCAATTGGCATATTTTTTTCAAGCGTCATCGCAACATTTAATGGCTGACCAAGACGCTCACAAAACAGCTGCCAACATTGGTAAACAATATTATGTTCATTTTTTTTCGGCAGCTTAGCAACGAATTTTCCTTGATTCGTCAGGGAAAAAGTATCCGCCGCTTCAACTGTTACACAATCACCTAATAATGAACCGTCTGCAGGTGAAACTGCTGCCCCTAGGACATCAAACCCGACGCTCACATTACCAATTGAAGCCGGTGCATAAACTTTAATCACTTATTAAACTCCCAATTTCCATGAAAGGGTGCGCAGCATATCCGCAAATACACCAGCCGCAGTAACATCATTACCTGCGCCATAACCTCTTAATACTAAAGGAATTGGTTGGTAATAGCGTGTATAGAAAGCCAGTGCATTTTCACCATTTTTAACCTTGAAGAGTGGGTCATTGCCATCTACGGCAACGATTTTCACTTGGCAGCGCCCTTCTTCAATCAGCCCAACATAGCGTAACACTTTTTCTTCCGCTTCTGCGGCTTTTATGCGCTGTGCAAATTGTGCATCCAGTTGTGGTAAACGTGCCATAAACTCAGGAACAGAACCATTGCTATCAAAATCAACAGGTAAAACAGGTTCAATTTCAATATCTTGCAATTCTAAATTATAACCCGCTTCACGCGCTAAAATTAATAATTTACGCGCCACATCCATACCGGATAAATCATCACGAGGGTCTGGTTCCGTAAAACCTTTTTCTTTAGCGAGTGTTGTAGCTTCGGATAAAGACATGCCTTCGTCTAACTTACCAAAGATGAATGATAAAGAACCGGATAAAATTCCGCTGAAATGAACCAGTTCATCTCCTGCATTCAATAAATTTTGCAGGTTCTCAATAACCGGCAAGCCCGCGCCTACGTTAGTGTCATAGAGGAATTTACGTTTCGATGTTTCACTTGCTACACGTAACTGATGGTAGTAATCCATCGACAAAGTATTGGCTTTTTTATTCGGTGTGACCACATTAAAACCATCTTTCAAGAAATTGACATACTGCTCTGCAATTTCCTGATTTGATGTACAGTCAATAATGACAGGGTTCAAGAAATGGTATTCACGCTCTAAGCGAATTAAACGGCTTAAACTAAATGGCTCTTTCGCTTCCGCTAGCTCCGCTTTCCAGTTATCTAAATCAATCCCTTGCATATCCGTTAACATTGCCCGTGAATTAGCAATACCACATACAC
The DNA here is from genome assembly GCF_028481645.1 of Providencia sp. PROV141. NCBI lineage: Bacteria > Pseudomonadati > Pseudomonadota > Gammaproteobacteria > Enterobacterales > Morganellaceae > Providencia > Providencia sp. PROV141. The sequence goes on from NZ_JAMPPR010000026.1 coordinate 82,350, forward strand.
GTAAATCAATATGCTTTTGTTTTAACCATTGTTGCTGGCGATGAATTTGCTCAATTAATGCATTACCAACGCCACCAACACCAATGATAAAGGCTTCAATAACCTGTTCAGCATTAAATAGCATTTGGTGACATAAGCGTACCGCTGTTGTCGCAGACTCATTGGCAATAACGGCGGAAATAGAGCGTTCGGAAGACCCCTGTGCGATAGCGACAATGTTAATGTTACCGCGAGTTAAAGCGGAGAAGAAACGCGCTGAAATGCCTTTCAGCGTGCGCATACCGTCACCCACAACTGAAATAATCGCCAACTGCTCCATCACATCCAGAGGATCAAGTACGCCATCTTTCAGCTCTAGGTAAAACTCTTCTTCCAGTGCGGCACGTGCTCTCACTAATTCATTTTGCGGGACACAAAAGCTAATACTATATTCTGATGAAGACTGTGTGATCAGGACGACCGAGATCCCTTTACGAGACATGACTGAAAAAATGCGTGCAGCCATACCCACCATTCCCTTCATACCGGGGCCAGATACGTTAATCATCGCCATGTTATTCAGGTTGGTGATCCCTTTCACTGGTGTGCTATCGTCAGTTTGGCCATCACCAATTAAAGTCCCCGGAGCGCTTAAGTTAGTGGTATTTTTTATCAGGCAAGGGATTTGGAATTGAGCAATTGGGGCGATGGTGCGGGGGTGGAGAACTTTGGCACCAAAGTAGGATAACTCCATAGCCTCCTGATATGACATACCTTTCAACAGACGTGCATCGGGTACTAAACGCGGGTCACAAGTATAAACCCCATCAACATCAGTCCAGATTTCACAACAATCAGCCCGTAAGCATGCCGCTAAAACTGCAGCTGAATAATCAGACCCATTACGACCTAATACCACTAATTCACCTTTGTCATTACCTGCGGTGAAGCCCGCCATTAAGACAAAATGATCTTTCGGTATATTTAAATCAGCAATTCGTTTTGTTGACTCATTTATATCAACGGTAGACTCAAGGTAATGGCCTTTCGCGAGTAAGCTCTCTACTGGGTTAATTACAGTCACATTACGGCCGCGTGCTTTTAGCACCGACTCCATAATGGCGATAGAAAGTTTCTCACCACGGCAGATAATTGCTGCGTTAATGCTGTCCGGACATTGTCCGAGAAGAGTAATACCATGCAGTACTTGTTTGATTTGTGCGAATTCTTGCTCTGTCAGTTTTTTTAATCGGTCATACTCAAAACCGGGTTGTTTTTCTTTTAATCCTTTTAAAAGGTTAGCAAAAATCATTTCAGCATCATTAACATGCGTGATGACATCTTGTCCTGCAACCGTTTTTTCAATCATAGCAACCAGATGGTTAGTGATTTTTGCTGGCGCGGATAACACCAAAGCCACTTGTCCATCTGCTAGTTTACTTTCAGCGATGTCAGCAACATTCAGTACTCGTTCGTCATTTGCAACCGAAGTACCGCCAAATTTAAGCACACGCATGGTATTTCTCTCCTGAATTAACACCAAAAAAAAGCCCGCATCGGTTAAGTATGCGGGCTTTTTCATTTTTATTTTTTGGATGCGTCAGCCCGCCCCGTTTCCTGTGGTTACGGTGGTGGTGGTAATAATAATAGTCAGGCTGATATTACGCATAGATTCTGTCTGTCTCTTAGATTCTTTTAAGTTTCTCCCTATACGGTTAAAGCAATTGGTATATTTTGTCAAATTTATTTGCAAAACATCCCTTTTAAAACTCTTTTTTTATTTGATAAATTATCTATCAGCGCGAAAAACACATTCACAAAAAGATACCTATCACCCCAATAATGGTGTTAAAAACCAAAAAAACTTAAATTTTAAGTTAAATAATTTTTTACCTAATAAGAAATGAAATTGTCTATTAAATAGACAAGGCAGATAGCTTTTAGCGATTTCTTGTGAAGAAAATCAAAATGAAAAAATGAACAACAATGACCCACTTAATCGATGCATTTAGCAGCTATATTTTTTATCATTTACCCCATGTTCATCAATACATGAGCACCAATGACAACAGATTACACAAGTAAGTATTGATACTTAATTTTATGATTTTTTCATTCGTTTAAATTATAAACAAATGCTATGGAATTGTTAAAATACAGTCACATCAAAACAAAATAAGTATTTCTCCTAACTAAATGAAATAAAAAATTACAAATTAAATATTTACACTCCGTTATCTCTAGAAAGATAAATTTTTAACCTTTTTCTGTAGCAAAATAACATTTCAAAATTGGAGGTAAGTCACAAATTAAACATTATTTATAATGGTATATTTAACTCATTGAAGACTATATTCATTGATACCAAGCCGAAGCATACCCTATGCATCAACTACTCCCCTTTTTTAGACGCTATCTGATTCCTAAACACCGCATTAATTTATATAATTATCTACCTAACAATTTTTGTTAACGTGCTACAATTGATTTTGATATGTATCAACAAAAGTTAGTTTTTTAGGTGGTAAATGCAGTATTAGCTGTTATATTGCTGTTAACAGTACAATATTGGGAAAGTGCTTATATTTTGACTTGCAGTTAAAGTCTTTTGCCTAAAATGGCAACATAATGTCACTGTTGAATTTCATAACAAATTTATACTCATAAACGTTTTTTTCCAGAGAACAATATCAATAACCACCTAACTGGAAACGGCTTGTGAGTTCAGTATTTTTATTTTAATACTTTAGGTAGCAACTATGCAGACCCCACACATTTTGATTGTTGAAGATGAAATTGTCACACGCAATACGCTTAAAAGCATCTTTGAAGCGGAAGGCTATGTGGTTCATGAGGCAACTGATGGCGAAGAGATGAATAACGTTCTCTCTGAGCACGACATCAATTTAGTCATCATGGATATTAATTTACCAGGTAAAAACGGTTTATTACTTGCTCGTGAGCTTCGTGAGCAAGAAAGCATTGCGTTAATGTTCCTAACAGGACGTGATAACGAAGTCGATAAAATCCTTGGCCTTGAAATTGGTGCTGATGACTATATCACTAAACCATTTAACCCACGCGAACTGACTATTCGTGCACGCAATTTACTGTCCCGTACAATGAATTTAGCGGGTGGTACGGAAGAGCGTCGTTTAGTGGAAAGCTATAAGTTTAATGGTTGGGAATTAGACATCAACAGCCGTTCATTAGTCAGCCCTGCGGGTGAGCACTACAAATTACCCCGTAGTGAATTCCGTGCGATGCTGCATTTCTGTGAAAACCCAGGAAAAATTCAGACTCGTGCAGACCTGCTGAAAAAAATGACTGGCCGTGAATTAAAACCACACGACAGAACTGTTGACGTCACGATCCGTCGTATTCGTAAACATTTTGAATCGACACCTGACACACCAGAAATTATCGCTACCATCCACGGTGAAGGCTATCGTTTCTGTGGTGACTTAGACGAATAATTAGAAAGCTAATTATTTACTAGTTATCGAAATCCGTTGTCTTTCGGGCAACGGATTTTTTATTTGCGAGTGATTTTTATTGCGAGTATAGCGGCTCAACTGTTTTTGTGATCACCAAGGCATAATCGGTACTGCACTTAGCGCATTCTTTGGTGAACCATCGATCATCTTATCTGAATAAGTCAAATAAATTAATGCATTACGTTTTGGATCGTAAAAGCGTACAACTTGCAATTTCTTGAAAACTAAAGATGTTCGTTTTTGAAAAACAACCTGCCCTTTCGTTGGTTTGCGTTTGACACGGTCATTTAACTCAATCGGCCCAACTTGCTGGCATGAAATTGCAGCATCAGAAGTATCTTCTGCTAAACCTAAGCCACCTTTGATTCCCCCTGTTTTTGAACGGCTTAAATAACAAGTCACATTCTCAACATCGGGGTCATCAAATGCTTCAACGACAATTTTATGGTCAGGGCCGAAAATTTTAAAAACAGTATCGACTGAACCAATTTCTTCAGCAAATGTGATGCCCGGCAACACTGATAATAATGCTGCAAGTACGATATTTTTTAATCTGGAACGACGCATACTGAATTCCCTATTCAACTAAAAATCGGTAAAACTTCGTAGTAAAACGAGACTTATTATTCACTTTCTTAACTAATTATCAAATACAACTCATTTACTATAAACGAAAAAGATAACTTGATATAGAATAGCAATTCATTGATAGATTATATCTGTTCTATAAGTCGCATTGGCTGGGGATATACATGGATCAAACTAATATTATTCGCGACTTGCTTCGCTGGATAGATGACAACCTAGACAAACCACTCTCACTGGATAATGTTGCAGCAAAAGCTGGCTACTCTAAATGGCATTTACAACGAATGTTCAAAGAGGTGACTGACCAAGCGATTGGTGCTTATATTCGAGCCAGAAGGCTTTCTCGTGCAGCTGTGGCATTGCGGCTAACCAGCCGACCAATTCTTGATATTGCGTTACAGTATCGTTTTGATTCGCAACAAACTTTTACTCGAGCCTTTAAAAAGCAATTTAACCTAACCCCTGCTTTTTACCGCCGAAGTGAAGAATGGTGTGCAGCAGGAATTTGCCCACCGATTATTTTAGATAATCACACGAATATTGAACATGAATTCTTGCAAATGCCAGCGCAAGAGCTGGTTGGCTTGGAACAAAGTTGTTCTTATGCGTTAGAAGAGTGGTCAACGGCCTGTTCGCAAATGCGCCAGACATTTTGGCACTACTATTTGGATAATACGACGACTATTGCGTCAGAAGTTTTTGGCTTGCACCATGCCATTCATAATCCAGAAAAAGAAGATGAACAAACGGTGTTTTATACCACTGCGGTAAGACCCGAAGATGCAAGTTTTAACACTGACCAATACACAAGTTTAACGTTGCCAAGTGGTCATTATGTTAAATTTTCGTTCAACGGCACACCAACTCGAGATGCATTACAAGAGTTTTTATACCAAATTTATGGTGTATATCTGCCTAAGCTGAATTTAACACGTCGTCCTGGTTATGACATCGAACATTATCGATTAAAAAATATCGATTTACGTCATATCACCCCAGAAAATGATGACCCAAAAACACATATCGATACCTTTGATTATTATGTCCCAATCAAAACAGGTTCGACCGCAACACCTTAAAGTAGAGGAGTTTCAGTTTGTTGAAACTCCTTTTTCTAAATCGTTAACCTTGCTGTTCATCGAGAGCAGGCTGCGACAAGTGTGTCACCTCACCAGCTGTTTCAACTATCCAGCCATTCGCTAACCATGGGCTGTTTTGGTAATCAACACGAGATAGAGAACAATTACGTAAACGTAAGCGACGTTCTGAATAGGCAGGAACCCCCATAATACGGCTAATTAACGTACTTAACGCAATGCCATGACTAACAATCAGTGGGCGACTCCCTTCAGGCAAATCTAAACAACTGTTTAGTGCTGCAAACATGCGTGTATATAGCTCCTCCATCGATTCACCCTCTGGAATTCGTCCTCCACGAGTGCCATCAATTAAGCTTTTACGCCACTGTTCTTCCTCTGGCGTTAACGACTCTATTGCTCTTTGCTCAAGAACGCCCATATTTAGTTCACGTAGACGCGGTTCTGTGGTAATTTCACACCCGCATACACTTGCAATTATTTGTGCAGTTTCCAGTGTGCGTCCCATATCACTAGTGATAATATGGGTAATGCCTTCTGACTTTATCCTCTCAGCCACCTGCCTTGCTTGCAGTCGTCCAGTGGCGGTCAGAGGGCTATCGGATTGTCCCTGGATGCGACGAGCTAAATTCCATTCAGTTTCGCCATGGCGAACAAGATAAACCTGTAACATAGATGTGTTCCGTTATTACTTTTCGAAGTATGTGTTCAAAGGAAAATAATTAATGTACCAAGTTATAGCTGCAACGACTAATCCTGCCAAAATTAAAGCGATCCATCTTGCTTTCGATGCTGTTTTTGGGGCTGGCAGTTATCAAATTGAAGATATTAATGTCGATAGCAGCGTTCCACAGCAACCTATCGGTAATAATGAAACCCGTACTGGGGCTAGACAGCGCGTCATGGCCTCTCGACAAGTTCGCCCTGAAGCGGATTTTTGGGTTGGTATTGAAGCGGGTATCGAAGACGATATGACATTTGCTTGGATAGTGATTGAGCATAAGCAAATACGCGGTGAATCTCGCTCTGCCAGTATTATGATCCCAGAAAAAATTCTGGCGGGTATTCGTGAAGGCCGTGAACTCGGTGATGAAATGGCCTTTTTAACAGGCATCGATAATATCAAACAACAAGGTGGTGCCATTGGTTTTTTCACTGACGGGGTATTAACTCGCACCAGTGTTTACCAACAAGCCTTGATATTGGCCTTGGTTCCCATTAAGCATGAAATTTATAAAGAGCTAAACCAAGTAGAAGATTAATTATACTTAAAATAATTAAAATTGCATGTGCGATTAAACACCACTCTTTTCACACTAAAGTATGGGAAACCATACTTTTTTTGTGTCTATTTATTTGAAATATGACAGATACCAATACGCTAAATAGTTCGAATTGTAGGTAGGCGGCAAGTGACGCTAAGCCCTAGGAGCATACACAAGTCTGTGACTAGGGTTAGCAAACGCAGCCAACACCCCTACAATTTGAAATATGACGCGTATTTATATTCTAAATAATTCGTGCTATGACTAGGCGACCAACGAGGATAGCTCGGGGAGCATACATAAGTATGTGACCCGAGTAGCCGAGAGCAGTCAACAACGTCACAGTACGAAGTATGACGAATATTTTAGAGGAGTTGTTGCTCCAACCACTCCTTCACAGGAATAGGCGCTGATTTCAAACTATTCGAACCTCGAGTGATAGTCGCAATTCCCACGCCGAGCTCATTTTTCAGTTCTCTTTGGCTCATTTCGCCGCGCATCAGTTCTTGCACAATTTTAACGCGAGTCGCTAACGCTGTACGCTCATCTGGCGTGAGTAATAACTGAAGAACTGGCAAATGAATATCTTGTTCAAATGCCAATTGTAATAAATTCACAAAGCGCAGCCAGTCAGCGTTCTCATCGGCTGTTAGAGCCGGATCTTGGTGTTGATTTGCTGTCATCGTTTATCCACTCATACTATTTAACTAGTACAAATAATAACACACTCTTATTAGAAATCATCAACCAAACGCTTTTCAAGCTTCAATAATACAAAAAATAACCAAATTTCATTTAGTTAGCTAATAACGCTTTAGATAGTTTGAATAATATCTAATCGACCGATGTGGAAAGTTAGAAATAAACATTTCCCATACCCACCAACACGCTAAAGCATTCGTGCTGTAGCAAGGCGGCAAAAGAGCTAGGCCCTAGGAGCATACATAAGTATGTGACTAGGGCTAGCGAGTGCAGCCAACACCGCTACAGTGCGAAGGATGACGCGAATTAGTATTTCATATTCCACTCATTAGAAAGCAGCACCTTACTATTTTTCTGCCCCATAAAGTGCCGATAGAATAAGTCATATGACAACACGTTTTTCACATAGCCGCGAGTTTCTGAGAACGGGATACTTTCCACAAATGCGACTGCATCAATACGCCCACCACTATTGCCTAACCAACGAGTCACACGAGATGGGCCTGCATTATAAGCTGCACTAGCTAAAATGCGGTTATTACCAAACTGCTGATAAACATCTTCCAGATATGCTGTTCCCAGCTCAATATTGGTCGTGGGATTAGTTAATTGACTAGCATTTACGTAGTTAATACCTTGTTTTTGCGCGGTATGTTTTGCTGTTGCTGGCATCAATTGCATCAAACCTGTTGCTCCGACAGGTGAACGAGCTTGTGGATTCCACGCACTTTCTTGGCGAGCGATTGCCATTGCATAGCTCTTTTGAATATCTTTCGATTTGGTATATAAATTGAATTCTTTATCCCACGCTAATGGGAAACGTTCTTCTAGGTGATCCCAAAGTTTAGCGGTGATAGTCGCCTGCACGCTGAGATCAGCCCACTGATTATCAAACGCATAACGCGCTAATTGCTCTTGCTGGTTGGCAGGTAGCGATGCCACTAAACTCACCCATTCCGAACGAGCAAGGTTGTCTAGCTCCCAATACATTAACTCTCTAACACGCTGAACTTCTGGGAGTTGACTGACACTTGAGTCTGGCTTAACCGCCGCTTTAACATACACAGGGTAATCAACTTCTAAGACCTGTGCTGCAACCATTGGGTAGAAACCGCGTTTTTCTGTTAATTGGCGAAGTAACGCCTCACCTTCTGCTTTTTTACCTGCATCAATTAACGTGATAGCCTGCCAATATTGCCATTCTTCTTTATTTTTCACTTCCGCTGGTAAGCGATTTAACCATGAAGCGACACCTTTCTTATCGCCAGCCCCTAATGCCAAACGAACACGACGCTCTTTCAATGAAGATGAATTGCTTTCTTGAATGGTCTCATCACGCCATTGGGCCTGCTCAGGGGTCACATCTCCCATATATTGCCAAGCAATACTGTCTTTAAGTAATTGCTTTTCTGCCATGTTCATTTTTTGTGCAGAACTTATGCTATTAAGTACCGTACGAGCCGCATCAGGAGATTGACGTGCATAACGACTAAAAGCCGCGATGGTGGCTTGGCGAGTAAAATCCGTTGGCGTCATCGTTTTGGCGAATGTCACGACTGAGGCCGGGTCATTTTGTAATTTCACTAACGCATCACCAATCGTTTTATAACTTGGTGGCAAGCGTTTAGCTAAATAACTCGCAATCGAGGTATTGCCCTCTTTTATGGCTAAATTAATGCGCTCAAGAGTCATTTCAGGGGTTAAATAACCCGCTTTTTCCCATTCATTAAATAACTTATCACAAGCACTCGGCATTGAACGGCCATTTAGCCAGGCTTTTTCTGCCCCTTGCCAAGCAACTTGTTTATTTCCCACAGCCCAATTAGCAAAATAAAAATTACATTGTGCTTCTGCGGGTTTAGGAGCTTCAGGGCTAAACTCCAGCAATGATTTCCACTCTTGACGACGAGCTAACTCATTCACAAATCGAGTTTTTAAATTTTTAGCAACGGGTAGTGTCGAGTAAGTATTAATAAACTCCTGAACTTGGCGAGGTGATACAATATCTAAGTCTCGAGTTAGCTCACGATAAGCGAGATAAGGGTAAAGTGGATAATCATGCAAGGTCGGTAGCAAGCGCTCGACTTCATCCATTTTATTGGCATCCCATGCAACCTTAATTGCTTGATAACGCTCCCGCTGTGCCTGTAAGGAATCCGCCCATACAGTGCTGGAAACCAGCAACATTGTTACAGGTACTGCCGATAACCAACCTTTCATATTCACTCGCTCCATCGCTAAACTAAAGTCAAAATACAGGAAAACCTTAACCTATATATACCCCAAATAATTCGAGTTGCAGGTAGGCGACAAGCGAAGATAGACGGAGAGCATAGATAAACTATGTGGCTCGACTAGCCTAGCGCTACAACTTGAAGGATTACACGTATATTAAACATATATCAATAATGTTAATGCTACCGAAAGTTTTTATTTAGTAACAGCGGAGAGTTCTTGAATTTTTCGACTTTACAGTCTTTTACTTTATATTTATTAGGTTTTTACTCTCGAGTTAACGCAGATAGCCTAGACCATCACATACGCAATCAGGTATAGTTCATACCAAAATATTTATTGTTGTTTATCCAATCGCAGTAGGTCATGTATTCCTACTGCATAGAAACAGAAAATTAAAATTCCCTTTATAAATCAAAAGGTAAATAAATTGGCTCAATACGTTTATAGTATGTATCGGGTTGGAAAAATTGTTCCACCGAAACGTCATATTTTAAAAAATATCTCTCTGAGCTTCTTTCCGGGGGCTAAGATCGGTGTTTTAGGTCTTAATGGTGCAGGTAAATCAACATTACTGCGTATTATGGCGGGTATTGATACCGATATCGAAGGTGAAGCACGCCCACAACCTGGTTTGAAAATCGGTTATCTTCCGCAAGAACCTAAGTTAAATCTTGAGCATACTGTCCGTGAAGCCGTTGAAGAAGCGGTTAGCGAAGTGAAAAATGCATTAACTCGTTTAGACGAAGTTTATGCGGCTTATGCGGAAGAAGGTGCAGACTTCGATAAACTCGCGAAAGAGCAAGGCGAGTTAGAAGCGATTATTTCAGCGCAAGATGGTCATAATTTAGATAACCAATTAGAGCGTGCGGCGGATGCACTTCGCCTGCCAGCTTGGGATGCTAAAATTGAAAACCTCTCTGGGGGTGAACGCCGTCGTGTGGCAATTTGCCGCTTACTGCTCGAAAAACCCGATATGCTACTGCTCGATGAGCCAACCAACCACTTAGATGCTGAGTCTGTTGCTTGGTTAGAGCGTTTCTTACACGACTACGAAGGGACTGTTGTGGCTATCACGCATGACCGTTACTTCTTAGATAACGTTGCGGGTTGGATCCTCGAACTTGACCGTGGTGAAGGTATTCCTTGGGAAGGTAACTACTCTTCTTGGCTTGAGCAAAAAGATGAGCGTTTGGCACAAGAAGCCTCTACAGAAGCCGCTCGCCGTAAGTCTATCGAGAAAGAACTTGAGTGGATCCGCCAAAATCCAAAAGGCCGTCAAGCTAAAGGTAAAGCGCGTTTGGCTCGCTTTGAAGAACTCAATAGCGTTGAATATCAAAAACGTAACGAAACTAGCGAACTGTTTATTCCACCTGGACCGCGTTTAGGGGATAAAGTTATCGAGGTTGAAAACCTAAGTAAATCTTATGGTGACCGCGTTCTGATTGATAACCTGAATTTTTCAATTCCAAAAGGGGCAATAGTCGGGATTATCGGCCCTAACGGTGCGGGTAAATCCACCCTGTTCCGTATGATTTCAGGCCAAGAGCAACCGGATTCAGGCTCAATCACGTTAGGTGATACCGTAAAAATTGCTTCTGTTGACCAGTTCCGTGATGCGATGGATGACAGCAAAACTGTCTGGGAAGAAATTTCTAACGGCCAAGATATCATGCGTATTGGTAACTTTGAAATTCCAAGCCGTGCCTATGTGGGCCGCTTTAACTTTAAAGGCGTTGATCAAGGTAAACGCGTTGGTGAGTTATCAGGTGGTGAACGCGGCCGTTTACACTTAGCTAAACTACTGCAAGTGGGCGGTAACGTACTGTTACTCGATGAACCAACCAACGACCTCGACGTAGAAACTTTACGTGCGTTGGAAAACGCCCTGTTAGAGTTCCCGGGCTGCGCCATGGTTATTTCCCATGACCGTTGGTTCCTTGACCGTATTGCAACCCATATCATTGATTACCAAGACGAAGGTAATATTACGTTCTTCGAAGGTAACTTCTCTGAATATGAAGATTACAAAAAACGGACGTTAGGCGCGGAAGCACTGCAGCCGCATCGGATGAAGTATAAGCGTATGACCAAATAAATCCCTGTCATAATTTCGGATTATAGCGGTGTTGGCTGCGCTCGTGAGCCCTAGTCACATACTAATGTATGCTCCTAGGGACTCACTCCCTTGCCGCCTACCTATAATCCAAATTATTTAAGGGATAGATAGCGTAATAGAGTGTAGTAAAATAAAAATGGCACCTAATGATGCCGTTTTTATTGGATAATTTTATAAATCATCTAACATCAATAACTGCTGAACGAGGGTGACACACTCTAAGAAACGCGTATCGTAATCAGAGGATTCCACACGTACAAATTCAATATTGTTTTTCTTAAGCATTTCAATCAATAAGTCTTGGAAAGCTTTTCGGTCCTTATCGCTCCCCAAGCTTCTTAAACCATCTGCCACCCAAGGGGTGTTATTCTCTAAAACTATTACCAAATCGAATCGGTATTCGTCTATCAATGCCTGAACAAATGGATGCTCTTTGCCTTCATAGCGCAAACAAAAGGCTTGAGTCGTGACAAAGTCGGTATCAATAAATGCGACTTTATTTGCATATTTCACTGCGAAATCAATGTACTGCGCATGCCCTAATGCAATTTTGTCGTAGTCAGAATATTGCAAAGCCATCTCATCACCACCTAAGTGGCTAAACACATAATCACGGCCATATTCCCATGCGCTGGATGTATTGAAAATATTCGCTAACTTATTGACTAACGTCGATTTACCACTTGACTCCCCACCAAGAATGGCGACTTTACGCACAAAGAAGGGTTTGACTTCTGTTGGGATATATTCCCAATAACGAAACGGCGCTTGGCGAATTTGGTTACCGCTAATATTCATAAACGTACGTTCAGGGTCAATCAAAATAGTTTCGATACCTAAGTATTTTTTATAGCGCGGAGCGTCATTCGCTTCCCCTGAATAAATAAAACTTGGGTTAATATTATGCTTTTTCAAAAAGCCTTTCATTCCGTCACTCCACACTTCCCAACCGTGTGGATACGGCTCTATGCCATTTTCATCAAATGAGTGAATATGAATATTTTTTTGATATTTAAAGGTTTGTAATAACCACCGTAAACGGTCACTTACTGTGGGCTGTTGAGACATAGAACTGTTAACAAACAAGTCCTTATCACGGGGCTCATCATGGCAGAGAATAACGTGAAGTTCATCCACTTGGCTGCACGCCCGTTGAATCAAATAAATATGCCCAGTATGTAATGGATAAAATTTGCCGAACACTACCCCAATCGTTTTTTGTTGGTTGGGGTATTCAAGACCTAAAAAGCGATGAAGGGCGGCAATCTTTTGTGCGCTGGGGCTTTTAATTTTGTCGTTAATCAACTGGCTGAGATAGCCTTTGGTCATATCTGTCGCATCCGCAACTTGCTGGAGTGTGTAACCCGCCCGTTTAATTGCGTTTTTAAGATAGTCAAATTCAGCCATGTATTTTCCTTTTACCCTAAATTAAAAGCTTATAACTCATCCAAAATACTTAATGCGTCTGCTAATTTCTTCACACCATACACTTTCATGTCGGGTGGTGATTTTTTGGGCATATTCGCATGAGGCACTATAGCGCGTTTAAAACCATGTTTTGCTGCTTCAGAGATACGTTCTTGCCCACTTGGAACTGGACGAATTTCCCCTGCGAGCCCAACTTCACCAAATACCACCAGATCGCGAGGTAATGGGCGGTCACGGAAACTGGAAACGAGGGAAAGCAACAATGCTAAGTCAGCACTAGTTTCTGTGACTTTAACGCCTCCCACGACGTTAACAAAAACGTCTTGGTCTGACATTTGTAAACCGCCGTGGCGGTGTAATACGGCCAATAAAATGGCTAAACGGTTTTGTTCAAGCCCGACCGCAACACGCCGTGGATTCGACATCATAGAATGGTCAACGAGCGCTTGGATTTCCACCAGCAGCGGTCTTGTCCCCTCCCAAACTACCATTACCGAGCTACCTGATGTGATTTCATCACCACGGCTTAAGAAGATTGCTGAGGGGTTACTCACTTCTTTGAGCCCTTGTTCTGTCATGGCAAACACGCCTAATTCATTGACCGCCCCGAAACGGTTCTTATGGCTACGTAAGGTACGGAAGCGGTTATCCGCATCGCCATCTAGCATAATAGAGCAGTCAATACAATGTTCGAGGACTTTTGGCCCTGCCAATGAGCCATCTTTGGTGACGTGACCGACCATAATGATGGCCACTCCGCGCGTTTTCGCAAAACGGGTAAGATAAGCCGCGGTTTCCCTCACTTGTGCCACGCTACCCGGTGATGATTGAATATCGGCCATATGCATCACTTGGATAGAGTCAATCACCATCAGTTTGGGCTGTTCTTGCTCCGCAGTTAAGCAAATTTGCTCAATACTGGTTTCTGACAACATATTGAGTGAGTCAGTCGGTAGCCCTAAACGGTGGGCTCGCATCGCCACTTGTTGAAGAGACTCTTCCCCTGTCACATACAAGGTTTTCATTTCACGCGATAACAAGCACATGGTTTGTAGCAATAAGGTACTTTTACCCGCTCCCGGGTTCCCTCCAATGAGGATGGCGCTACCAGGTACGACTCCGCCACCGAGCACACGGTCAAACTCTTTAAACCCTGTAGTAAAACGAGGCAGTTCTTCGAGGCTGATTTCAGATAATTTCTGAACCTTACTGACCCCAGCCGCATTTCCTGCATAGCCCGTTAATCGGTCAGTACGCGATGAAGAGCTTGTTGAGGCCAGACGCACTTCCGTAATGGTATTCCATGCATGGCACGCACTGCATTGCCCTTGCCAACGTGGATAATCTGCCCCGCAATCATTACAGACAAACGCTCTTTTAACCCCTTTTGCCACAGCAAACTCCTCTTAAAATTATTCTGTATTACAACCGACGAACCACAGCACACTAAATTTTCTTAAAATTTTGAATACTAATTTAGCTTAATATTCTAAATGGATGGTGTTGTAGCAAGGCGGCAAGTAAAGCTAAGCTCTAGGAGCATACATCAGTATGTGACTAGGGTGATTAAGTGCGGCCAACACCGCCACAGCACAAACCATAAAATATCGATATCAATATTCAAAATAGTTCGGGTTGTGGCTAGGCGGCAAAAGAGGATGTCTTGGGGAGCATACACAAGTATGTGACCCAAGCAGCCGAGTGCGGCCAACACCGCCACAGCACGAAATATGAAGAATATTTAGCGTTCTTCGTGTTTGAGGCCCCCGCTCAACACACACATCACCCCCATCAGATCTGCATGACGAATAGCGACCTTCGCCCTTGCATACACCTTTGGTTTCGCATGATACGCAATACCCAGCCCCGCTTTACGGATCATCTTCAGGTCATTTGCACCGTCACCGATGGCAACAGTTTGCTCAATTGGAATTTCCAGTTTTTCAGCCAATTTAACCAAGGTTTGCGCTTTATATTTCGCATCTACAATTGGGCCTTTAACTTTGCCCGTTAACTTGCCATTTTTGACTTCAAGTTGATTAGCAACCGCCGCCACAAGTTTCAAACGCTGTTGCAAGTTATTAGCAAAGAAAGTAAAGCCACCAGATGCTATCGCAATGTGCCAATTCATCGCTTGTAACTTACGTACGAGGTTCGTTAAGCCCGGCATTAAAGGCAATGTTTCCATCACTTGGTCAAGAATAGCGGCATCAGCGCCTTCAAGTAAGCTAACTCTTGCTCGTAAACTTTCCGTAAAATCGAGTTCCCCTAGCATGGCTCGCTCAGTCACTTCTGCAACCTGCTCTCCCACCCCTGCTAAGCGGGCAATTTCATCGATACATTCAATCTGAATGGCTGTCGAGTCCATATCCATCAGTAATAGGCCCGGTGAACGCAAACGTGGTATTTGCCCTAATGGCACCACATCTAATAAACATTCGTCAGCGAGTTTTTTAATTCGAGGTGTAATACTCCCGGCAATTCTGACCACTTGGTAGTCATCAATACGCCACGAGGAGACAATTACGATAGCGATCCCTAATCGCTGTTGAAAATTACTGATCCGCGCTTTATCTAAGCCGCGGCCATATAGTAACCACCCACTGTCACCTGCACGATAATCCAATGGCATCACTTCTTCACCACTTAACGACAATGGCAACCCCGGCCATTTTTGGATTTCGTCGGGTAGATAACAATAGGTCAAACTCGTTGACATGAAAATTAGCTCCTGTAATCGAAAAAACTTTTTTATAATGATAAGTTGCGAGCAGCCGAACGAAGCCACTATACTCAATTTTAAGGCTTTGTGACCTTATGTGTTTACTGCTAAAACTGAAGATAATCCCATACTACCTGAAGTATAACGACATTTTTATACTCAAAATAAGTCGAGAGCACCAATAAAGCAATGAAACTTACCTTTAGGCTCCACAAAACAGTGATTATCGTTATCTGCGTTGCGCTGGTAACCTTACTGATGCATGGTATTTCTTATTTAGGAAATAGCCAAAACCAAGGCAGAATTGAGCAATTTAAACAATTGACTTATGTTCTTGCTGAACAAGTCGCCTTCAGCTTATCTGATTATATTGTTCCAGGCAGTAAAGATTTTAACTTAGAGCGCATTAATGCCAATTTAAATAACGTGGTGAAAGATAGGTATATTTTAGATGCCAGTATTTATACCGCTAGCGGCACATTGGTCACTCAAGTCGGAGAGCCTACCACGGTAAAAGAACGGCTCGCCATAGATGACAGCTCATCACTACAAAACTTTCAATACCAGCTTGTTGTTCCCATCCAAGGTACAAAAGAGCCAAAAGGCTATTTACGCTTGACGATTGATACAGAGCTCCTTTCAGCCGAAATTCAACAAGCAGATAACAGTACCAATGTATTACGAATTTTTATTCTACTTTCTTTGTGTATTGGTTTCGTTTTAGCGAATACATTACTGCGTTTAAAGAAAAAGAAAGGCCACAAGCAAGCACCTCCACTTGTCGTTAATACAGAGGAAAATCAAGATGATAATGGAGATGAAAACAGTAATGAAGATGGCAAGCAAGAGAACAAAGGGACACCAGCTGCTAAGCCAGCACGTTTGAAACGAAAGAAAGAACCTCGACCTTATCGCCCTAAACGGCCTGCCCCAAAAAATAAGCCAAACTCATCTGATAAATAGCCCTAAAAAGGGCTATTGAGTTGAATTTAAATAGAGGTTGTGTCGAACACGATTGGCGCAATAAACTCGACCCGGCCATCGACTAGTAATGTCTCTGGTGGCACAGGAAAAGGCGCAGCACGTGAAATGGTTGCCAAGGCTTCTTTATCCAGTATTTTCGTACCGGATGAATTCAATAAACTGGCAGCAATAACCTCACCTTTCTTGTCCAAAACCACACGAATATGAGAGACCCCAGTTAAGCGGAAACGCAGTGCTGCACGTGGATAGCGTTTGGTTTTGGCTATCCGCTGATGAACCTCACTTTGCCAACCTTGGTGCCCACTCACTGCCGCAGACGCATTACTGGAAAAATTCGCACTACTACTGGATTCGCTCCCTGATGCAGGGGCGGAAGTTACCGTCGACTCCTGCATGGTAACAGGTGCTTCTTCGATGACTTTTTTCTCTTGTGGAATTTTCTTTTTCGGTGGTCGTTTTTTCTCACTGACTTTCGTCAATGTGCCATTATCTACGATCGCAGTTTCAGGTAATTTATCCACCTTTTCAACAACTTCAGGCAATGATTCCTCACGTGTCGTCATTTGTTGTTTAGGGGCATGATTGATTTCAGGCTCAGCCTGCTGTTCAAGCTGATAAACACCCAGCTGCAACGAGATAGCGGGTGGTAATACCCCAGTCTTAGGAATTGAAGAGGTAAACCATCCGATAAAAATGATTGCCAGTGTTCCATGGAAAAGACAACTTAAAACCAAACCGCCTAGTGGACGGAAAATCGGGCGCTCTAACTGACCCGTCATACTGCTCATATTCTGCCTCACGACTTTATTTTTTGCAGATTATAGGCATAATACAAACAAAAATGATATTCATTATTATTAGTAAAAACATAATTATTAAAATAACTTATTGATTTAAATAATAAAGTAATCTGAGCAGATTATTAATCAGCACAACTGTGCTCTTTTATGACATTAACACCAGTAAAATGACTATTGATAAATCTCTTGCCCGTAAAATTAGCGGTGCGTATCAGTCAACATATAGCCAACTTGTGCGCTTTTTCCGCAATCGGCTAGATAACAGCAATGATGCTGATGATTTATCACAGGATGTGTTTACACTATGGCTAAACCGTAAAGAACAAACACCTGTAAAAGAGAGCCGCGCTTATCTGTTTAAAATTGCGAATCATGTTTTGATTGACCATTGGCGACGTAACCAACGCCAAACTAAATCAGAGACATCCATTGATGACGTTACTCATGAGCCACATTTTGAACAGAGCCAAGCTGATCCTAGTGAAATCTTGGAACATCAGCAACGGATCCAACGGCTGAGCGAAGCACTTGAAACGTTACCCCCCCGTCGACGAGAAGCATTTTTGCTGTATCGTTTTGATGGCTTATCTCAAAGTGAGATTGCTGAGCGAATGGAAATTTCAATCAGTATGGTGGAAAAACATATTGCAGCAGCACTTGTTCACTGTAAAAAACACCTTGATAATCAGGGCAATAATTCGTAATGACACACGACTCTTTGCAAACATCAGATGATGAAAGCCGCATTGATGAAGAAGCCGCGCTGTGGTTTACCCGCATGCATAGCCAACGCATTAATGCCCTTGAAACTGAGCAATTCAAACAATGGGTTGCAGCATCACCTGAACATGCAAAAGCGTATGATGCCATTGCTGAGCTATGGCGTGATTTTGATGATATGCCGCGCCCTGCTAGCACAATACTTCCGAAAGAAAAACGCCCTTTTTTTCGCTTATGGCGCCCTTTGGGCAATACCTTAGCGGCATTTTTTATTTCAGCTATTTTGTTTTTGCCTTACAGCCACTTGCCTGCGATGTTACTCAATAATATGACGTTAGTGGCAACGGATACGCCTAAAGAAGTCACATTGCCCGATGGTTCCCAGCTGTTTCTTAACCGCAATACCCGTATTCATGTCGCCTATGAAACTCCAGTGCGTAACCTGTACCTAGAACAGGGGAATGTTTACTTTAAAGTCAAATCCAACCCTTATCGCCCTTTTGTTGTTCAAGCTGATAACCGGCGAATTCAAGTGGTAGGAACCGAATTTGAAGTTAACAAAGTGGCTCAGCAAGTTGCTGTGAATGTCAGCCAAGGCATTGTCAGCTTTGAAGATGCCGCAAGCAAACAACCCGTTTTCCTACTTGCTGGTGACAGTGCAGTCAGTCAGTCGCCGAACAGCCCAATCGCTCGCCAACACATCAACCCGCTAGATGTGGCTCGTTGGCGTTTTGGTGAGTTTGTTTTTGTTGATAAACCACTTTCAGAAGTCCTCGACGAACTTAAAAACTACTCATCGATAAATATCGAGCTTTCTCCCGCTCAATTAGCGAAGAGTAAAATCTCAGGTCGCATCAATACCCATCAGCCAGAACAGTTTTTTCAGGCCCTTCCTTCATTACTTCCGGTACAAGTCGTCTATCGCGATAAAAATAACGTATTGATTATCCAAAACAAAAAAAATAAATAAAAAATATTTTCATTTGCAGGTGAGGATAATTCTCATTTCACCCTCTTCTTAACTAGTCATCATTTTGCTGACCTATTTTCGCACGCTTTTTGTGCAGCTTAAGAATAAGGGATAACCATGTCTATTCAGTTTACTCAAAGCCGATTAAGGCCGCTCGCCCTTGCTATTGCGGTGAGTAGCGCCATTGTTTGTCAGTCTGCATCAGCACAAGAACTCGCATTTTCACTACCAGAACAATCACTGGATAAATCCGTTGCTGAAATTAGCCGCCAAGGGCAAATCCAATTGATTTATGATAAAGGTCAGTTAAATGGCTTACGCGCCCCTGCCTTGTCTGGCAACTACTCCGCACAAACCGCATTACAAAAAATACTCATCGGTAGCGGCTTAGAGTTAGTCAATGAAAATGGTGTTTTCGTTATTCGTCAGCAAAATTTAAGCCAAGGCACATTGGTATTACCGGAAACTCAAGTCTCTGGCGTTGTTCAGAATCACCCCGCAACAGATGTTATGTCTGCACCACAATATGTGACGTCTGAAGAGATTAGCCAGAAAAATACCGGTGATGGCAATATCACCGATTTAATGAAAACTAACCCTGCTGTCCAATTTGCAAACAATGACAGTAACTCGATGAACCAAGGGGAAATCAAGCCTTCCCGCATTTCAATCCACGGCTCAAGCAGCTATCAAAATGCTTATCGCCTTGATGGTGTTAGTTTTAATAATGATTTTGACCCCGCAGACAGTGGTCTCGGTGAAACAGCGACCCGTCTGAGCAGTAGCGACCAAGGGATCTACATCGATAGCCGCCTGATCGACAGCATGACAGTGTATGACAATAACATTCCTGTCGAATTTGGTGGGTTTACAGGGGGAACCGTTGAAGTCAATAGCCGTCGCTGGCAAGGGGAAAATAGCGCCCATGCCTATTACCGCTTAACTCGCTCCGGTTGGAATAACCTGTTCCATGATTCTACCCAAGGTATTGATACCACTAAAAATGATACGGCTAACCCTGCGCGTTTCCAAAACCGCTACGATAAAAATGACTTTGGTGGCTGGTTTGAATTAGGGGTGAGTGAAAATTCAGGGCTCGTATTCTCTGCCTCACGTCGTAGTTCGACTATTCCGATGACAGTGACGGGAGGGGAAGCCTTTGTACTGGAAAATAACCAAGTCGAGCCGATCACCTCTGATTCAGGTAAGAAAAATCAGCGCCGTACCTCAGATAATTACTTTTTAAAATATTCATTGGATCTATCCGATAAGAGCTCGTTAGATTTATCGGCTAATTACGCCAATTACGATAGCCGCCTTTTTTCGTCTTCAATCAGCAACTCGGGCTATGATTCAACCCACAATGGGTTAGGTTTTACCGCTGTATTTAAACATCAGCTGGATTTAGGCCAATTGGAAGTTACTGCCAATACACAAGATTTAAAAGATGACCGAAAGAATGACCAAAAATATTCCCTAACGATCAGGGCATTCGACGACAATTGGAACATGATTGAACGCAATAGCGGCGGTCTTGGCGACTTAGAATCCAAGCAAAAAAACCACGGGCTAAAAACCGTGATGCGTTTTAATTCCCAAGAGGATGCACTTGGATTAACACACCAACCAACACTCGGCGCTGAAGCAAGTTACACCAAAGGTACCTACGTTCGCGATCAAGACTATTTCCGTTACACCTACACTGGCGACATCATTAATGATGATTTATACGATGGTTACTTAAGTAATGTGACTCGGTTTAAAAAAGGCTCTTACTCTGCGGATTACACTAATTACGCCATCTTCCTTGATAACAGTATCCAATATGGCAAATTGAATCTACGCCCTGGAGTACGTTTGGATCGTGATGATTTTGTTAATCGTACAAATATCGCCCCACGTTTAAGTGGAACCTACGATGTCTTTGGTGATGGCACAACCCAGTTAATAGCGGGAGCTAACCGTTATTATGGCCGCTCAATGCTCACTTATGCATTATACGGTGCACAAAACGATGGTATGCAAAACTGCTTGGGTTATAGCAAAGATTTCGCGTGTTCACTTAACCCTGACAATAACAATTGGGATAATCAAAAAGACTATGAAGGGTTAGATTCGCTCAAAACCCCCTATAACGATGAACTCACTTTAGCACTGCAACAAGAAGTTCTTTCTACCACATGGCGCTTACAATATGTGCATCGTGAAGGCTACGACGAAGTCAGAAACCGCACTAAATACGATAACCCACGAGATCCTAGTACTCGTAGTATTCGCACCTTTGATAACGGCGGACGCAGTTCTCACGATACCGTAACCTTATCAGTGAAAAATAGCCAACCATGGGAATGGGCTGAAGCTTCTCATGTCATGAATGCCTCATTCACTTGGCAACAAAGTGAAAGTAATACACCAAAAGATGCTGGCTATAGCGCTTACGATCCGGCCAATAAAGTTAATCTCAACAAAGTCTGGTATGACGGTAAAGTCATTGATGCGTCAAAATTGCCTTCAACCAGTTTTAACTCGCCAATTAAGCTCAACCTCGAAATCACTAGTGTATGGGATGAATACGATGTTACTTGGTATAACCGCCTTCAATGGTGGGGAGCCCGTAACCAAGCCGTTCGCTATGATAATTCTTACTATAGCGACCCTGAAGTTGGTCAATTACGTAAGTACACCAAACAAAACTTTGCCAGCAAATATACATGGGATACCCGCTTAGGTTGGAAGCCTGAATTCGCTCACGGTTTTGGCTTCTCAGTCGAAGTGAACAATATCCTTAACAATAAAAATGTTGCTGACCGCTTTGTCTTTGAAGACCGAGTATTGAAGTCCTACGACCCGGGCCGTCAGTTCTGGTTACAAGTCAATTACGACCTGTAATCCACCAGCAATGTGAGCAATTTAAAAAACATAAGCCATTAAAATAAAACAACAAATGAATAAAACGTCATGAAGACACTGAAACAATTTTTCTATTTAGTAAAACCTTTTTGGGGGCAGCGTGCTGCCCTTTTGTGCTGGATACTGCTGTTTGCCTCACTCGGGCTCACGTTGTCCTCGGTTTGGTTCAACGTCAAAATGAACATGTGGAATGGGGATTTTTATAACGCCCTACAAAAACTCGACGGCCAAGCGCTGTATGGCTTATTGCAATACTTTGTGATTTTAGTCAGCGGGCTAATTTTTGTCGTTGTTATGGGTAATTACCTAAAACAAATGCTGATTATCCGCTGGCGTAAAGGCATGACGGAGCAAGTACTTGGCCGTTGGTTATCGCCAAATAGCAAACATTACCTATTAAGGCTGACATCACAAGAGCCAGATAACCCAGACCAACGTATTGCCGAAGATATTCGTTTACTGATTGAATCGACATTAAATTTAGTGGTGACATTCCTCCACTCAATGTTAACGCTGATTTCATTTGCGGCCATTCTTTGGACATTGTCTGGCAGCCTGTCGTTTAATTTTGCCGATAGCGACTGGACCATCCCCGGCTATATGTTCTGGGCCTGTATCATATACACCTTGATTGGTATCGCTCTCACCCAATGGATTGGTTTTCCGCTACGTCGCTTGCATATGGATAAACAGCGCCGCGAAGCGGATTACCGTAGCTCGCTAATTAATTGCCGCCAACATGGTGATGCCATTGCAGGGCAGCGTGGTGAAACTCAAGATAGAAAAGAACTGATGAGGCGCTTTGGTGAAATTATTAGCAACTGGAACCGCTTGATCCGTTGTGAGCGGAACCTCTCTTTCTACACAGTGGGTTACCAACAAGTTACCGCCTTAGCGCCTGTATTACTCGCATTGCCTAAATTCCTTGCGGGTGAAATCATGTTGGGTGGCTTAATGCAATTGCGCCAAGCCTTTACCAGTGTTGCCACTTCACTCGGTTGGTTTATTTTTGCCTATAAAGAAATCGCCGCATGGCAAGCTACAGTCTCTCGTTTATACAACTTTGTGGTTTTATTGGAAAACGATAACAAAGCGGTGGTTACTATCGACGAAAAATCACCACCTTTGGTCGCTAAATTATCCGTTTCTACCGCAGACAACCGCTGCTTAATTAATTCCGTGAATATAACCGCCAAACAAGGCGAATTAACCTTGATTCGTGGCCGTTCTGGTGTTGGTAAGTCCACCTTATTACGCACGCTAAGTGGGCATTGGCCTTTCTTCAACGGCACTATCAGCCGAACAGAAAAAGTGATGTGGATCCCACAATGCCTCTATTTACCAATTAGTCGGCTTGATAGCTTATTGGCTTATCCCAAAGCAACATCCCAATTTAGTCAGCAAGATTTTCAATATGCATTGATGTTAGTCGGGTTAGAAAAGCTGCGTCACCAACTCGCACTCGAAACTGATTGGAACAACCGCCTATCTGGTGGAGAACAGCAGCGCATTATGTTTGCGCGTTTATTGCTCAACCGACCAAAACTACTGTTATTGGATGAAACCACCTCCGCCCTTGATGAAAACAGCGCATTAGAGCTCCTTGCTCTATTGAAAGCTGAACTCCATGACAGCGCCATTGTTTTGGTTAGCCATCAGAGCTTCGTTGCTCAATTTGCGGAACAACAAATATTGCTCGTTGAACCTGCGAGTGAAAAATCCTTAAATACAGGAACGCCTGAATATGCTTCGTAAAATTACCTTCGCCACACTGGTAAGCATTCTGCTCGGTGGCTGCGCAGGCAGCACATCTGTGAGCCAAAATTCAACCTCACTGTTACCCGTGCGTGGTGACCTGCAACACTATCAACTCGAAAATGGACTGCAAGTTTACCTTCTACAACGCAATCAACCTGGAGTTGAACTGCGTTTGTTGGTCAGTAGCGGTTCACTGCAAGAAAATGAACAGCAACTTGGCCTCGCGCACTTTACTGAACATATGGCGTTTAAAGGCACCAAACATTTTCCGGGAACTACAGGGTTCAAACAGCTTGAACACCAAGGACTTAAACTCGGTAGCCATGTTAATGCGATCACCAGTTTAAATTCCACACTATATAAATTATCACTCCCTGAAGCCACGACAGCACAAGTCACCACGGGCTTACAAGTGATGGCTGATTGGGCGTCAAATATGACCTTTGACCAAGATGCCTTTGAAAAAGAACGCCCTGTCATTGTTGAAGAGTGGCGCTTACGCCAAGGAATGGGCTATCGCATCAATGATAGTTTAGAAAAATTACGTTACCACGGTAGCCGATACGTCGATCGCAACCCGATAGGTTCATTAGATGTGGTACGCAATGCCCCGATTGAGCAAGCAAAAAACTATTATCAAACATGGTATCAACCTCAGCGAATGTCACTATTAATTATTGGTGATTTCAATAGTTCATCTGTACGCAATCAGGTTGATAATTTATTTGCGCTCCCTAAACCCGAAAAAGTGGCAGAAGATAACCCACAGTGGAAACAATTTGCCCATTCAACCAATATGTTAGTGCAAGGCGTGTTTGATAAAGAGCAAGGGGCGCGTTATGTGCAATTTGCCTTACAAAAGGATGTTAATGCACCGCTAAATACGCGCTTAGGGCAGTCCGAAGATTTACTCGATAACCTCTGGTTAGCCATTTTAAACCAGCGTTTCTCCGTCATGGTAGATAACGGCGTTTTACCGTCAATTAGCATCAATGAACAAGGGGCAATGTTAGATAACCAGCGCTTACAACAGTTGATGATCATCCACCCCAAAGGCAATGATTACCAAGGTGCGACTGAGATTTTATTTACAGAGCTGCAACGCCTTGCTACTGAGCCAGTTACCCAAGAAGAACTGGATTCTGCAAAGCAAACCATGTTGAAAAAATTTAGCCTGCAAGCCGCTTCAGAACAACGCTATAGTAATGAATATTTAGCGGGGCAACTCACTACAGCACTTGAGTATGACATGCCGATGTGGAATAAGCGCCAGCAGTTAGATAACAGCTACCAGTTGATAAAATCTGTCAAACCACAGGATTTACAACAGCATGTCGCTAAATTCCTACAAACCGCCTCCCCGCGTTTAGCATTAATTGGGCCAGATACAGATGCCGCGACAATGGATAAGTCTGCATTTAATCAACAATGGCTTAAAATACGCCAAAGCACACCAGGGCCATTTACGCTGCGCTCCAAAGCGATTCAACTACAGCTACCTCAAGTTCCCAAAGGGGATATTGTTGAGCAATCTAAGCTACCGGTTGAAAAAACAGAGCATTGGATATTAAGCAATGGTATTCAAGTAATTGTTAAAACAGATAAAAACCTGAAAGATGATATTCAATTTAACTTGCAATTACCCGGTGGTCGCTCGTTAGAAACACAACAAACGGCAGGTTTAACCGATTGGGCATTAAAACTTCCTGAAAGCAGCGGTTATGGGAACTACAGCGCTCGCGATCTGGCTTTACTGGCAAAACAAAACCAAATTAGCGTTCGCCCATACAGTGAATTACTCACACATGGTTTTCGTGGAAAAACCCCTGTCGATAACCTCGAAACGGCTCTACAACTACTCAACTTGAAGCTAACAGCGCCGCAATTTAGTGGTGAAAAGTTAGAGCAACAAAAACAATCCTTTGCTTTAAACTTATCCAAAACCCCCGTAGAACGCACGTTCCTCGATAATATCAATAAAGAAAGCTATACCCATGGTGAATTTTTAGTGATCAATCCACAGGGTAGCTGGCAACAATTTACGGCTCAACAGTTGCAGCAAGCCAACCGCCAATTACTCACGTCAACAGCAGATATGACACTGGTCATTACAGGTGCAATGAATAGTCGTGAGCTAAAACCGCTGTTAGAGCAATGGGTTGCATCACTGCCGCAAAGTAACCAAAAACTGGTATCTCGCAACCAAGGCATTATACCTAAAATGGCCAGTTTTAATAAAACTTATCCCATCAGTAGTAGTGATAAAAGCATGGTCAGCATTCAATTCGCCTCACCCGCCGTGTGGAACCAACAAGACAGCTTAGCAATTCAGCTTATTGATACTATTGTGAGCCAACGTCTGCGCGGCGAATTACGTGAAAAAGCCAGCGGGATCTATGCATTAGGTTTTTCACAGATGCTAGCGAAAAAACCGCAACCTTATTACCTCGCTCGCTTGAATTTCACCACGTCACCTGAGCGTGCTGAAGAAATGACGCAAATCGCCCAAAAAACGATTGGGCAAATTCGTCAAACGGGTGTCAGTGAGAAGGAGCTGGTTGAAGCGAAAAATATTTGGCTGACAGAAAATTCACAATTCACTGATAGTTCTAGTTATTGGACTGAAGCGCTGGCACAAGTTGCCGCCGATGATGGGCAATATCAGCGTTTAAACCAAGAACAAAATATTATTCGTCAACTTACGGTTGAGGATATTAACCGCTTGGCTCGTCAGTATTTAGGGCAGAATTCAAAAGTGTTTATGATGACGCCTTAATATGAGTAAAGATGAGCCCGTAAATACATTGGGCTCATCTTTCTACTTTCCACCCTATTTGACATAAATGAAATTCATGATTAATTTCAGCTAAATATTCTTCTTATTTTATTGATAATTCGATTGAATACGTGTGAAATTATTTTTTTTAAACTCATATCCTTCATTATCTCTTCCGGATCTCTATTTTTTTCAGGTTCCAATAACTCTGTCTTACTTACAACACTGAATTTTTCATTTCCCTTCAATTCGTTCACTCTATCTACTGAATAAACGTCTATGAAATCATTAATCTGCTTAGCAATATTTTCATGAGTATAATTTGATATTTTCCGCCTTAAGTCTGATTTATATTTATCAATATTCTCAACAGGCTCCATTTTCAAACCATCTATAATTGCCATTTTAAACTCATTGAGCTTACGTGGCGTAACATCTTGTAATCCAAACACGGAATTTATAGCACACCAAATTCGGTTTATTGGACTTCTATTTTCTCTAATATATAATTCATGTTCATCTAAATATTGATTAATAATTTCATTTATTTTCTTACATACCAATTCATTATCGTATTCTTTTAGTATTCCCTGTGCACTTAACATTTCGCGCTCAAAGAGTTCAGGGGTTTCACTTGACTTCAACTTATTAAATTTTTCCTTAATTTTAGCTTTAATCAAATTTAATGACTTATTCGAGATCCCATTAAAAATCACTTTAATTCTAATCGCTTCCTCTATCGTATGGCGAGAAAGGATTTTTTGAGACTTAGGTTCCTCCTCACTCTTGCCCAACTGATTTAGTTTAATTTTTTTTATTTCCTCACTAACTACTTCATTCTTCTGTTTTGTAATCACACCGTTGCAATATTCCATCTTTTCTATAATTCTATCACTTTCAGAATTACTCTTTATTGGCATTGAATTATTAGATAAATCGTCACTGTGTGATTTTCGAACAATTGATTTTTCAAAACCATCTTCTTTTTGCTCTGATTGTATTTCTTTAGTAGGAAGTGACTGTTTAGGAGGATAAAGAAAATAATTTTTACTTGCTTCGATGCCTTTATTAAAATACTTATTAATTTTATACTTCGCTTTTTCGTTAGCCTCATTTACTTTACCCCATGCCTCTGTTATTTCCTTCATTCCATCAGCATTCGTACTATTCTTTAAACTAACTATTTTATCTATTATCAGATGGCTAGATCCCTCATAGAAGCTATCTTTTCTTATAATGTTATCTACCATATCACTCAGTGAAATTGATGGGTTCGTTTGCTTTGTAGCATGATCGTGATGGCTTATGGCTTTAAAGATCTTCATATTAGGTTTCCTATTTGAGGTAAGACACACAAAAATAATATATAAGCCAATAAGCTTTCGATATCAGATAGCGATTCCCTCAATAATTTTTAAATACAATCAGTAAAATTTAATGCTACTACTAGATTTATATGACTTTGTTAAGTTGACATAATATATTTTTGATGTGATTAATATATTCTAGAAACGACAATGATGAGTAAAGTAATGAACAACATAACCATCCGCAGAGCAACACTGGACGATGTGTCTGCAATCACCCAAATGCACACGGACTATTCCGCCTACGCCAATACATTACAGTTGCCTTACCCAACAGAAAAAACATGGGAAGCCCGCCTTGGTGCGAATGACCCGTTAGTCACACAGTTTGTGGCAACCATTGATGATGTCGTTGTCGGGTTACTCGTTATTCATCAACCAAGCCAAATACGCCGCCGCCATGTGGCTACCTTCGGGATTACCGTTAGTGAAGCCCACCAAGGCAAAGGTATTGGTTCACAACTGATGCAAGTGATGGTGGATTACTGTGACAACTGGCTGAATGTCCATCGCATAGAACTAGAAGTATTCGCCGCAAATGGCAGTGGCGTTGGGTTGTACGAAAAGTTTGGCTTTGAACTAGAAGGCCGCATGAAAGATTATGCATTCCGTGATGGGCAATATGTTGATGCCGTGATGATGAGTAGAATCAAAAAATAGCGATAAAAAATGCCACACAATAGGTGGCATTTTAGCGCATCATGAAAACGTCTAACGACTATTTGTCACCTAACAACACGGAATCCAGTGCAATTTCAATCATCTCATTGAACGTGGTTTGACGTTCTTCTGACGTGGTTTGTTCGCCAGTTTTGATGTGGTCAGAAACGGTACAAATCGTTAACGCGCGAGCACCAAACTCAGCGGCAACACCATAGATACCCGCAGCTTCCATCTCAACACCCAGAATGCCGTATTTTTCCATCACTTTGAACATATCAGGATCTGGTGAGTAAAATAGGTCTGCTGAGAACAAGTTACCCACACGTACATTCACGTTTCTTGCTTTTGCTGCTTCAACCGCATTATGGACTAAGTCATAGTCTGCAATCGCTGCAAAATCATTTTCTTTAAAACGTTGACGGTTAACACGTGAATCAGTACAAGCGCCCATACCAATCACAACATCACGCAATTTGACATCATCCATTACTGCGCCACATGAACCCACACGAATAATCACTTTTACACCAAAATCAGTGATCAGTTCTTTCGCGTAAATGGAGCATGAAGGGATCCCCATACCGTGACCCATAACAGAAATTTTACGACCTTTATAAGTCCCTGTAAAACCTAACATGCCACGCACATTATTGACTTGGCGAACATCCTGAAGGAAGGTTTCAGCGATGTATTTTGCACGTAATGGGTCGCCTGGCATCAGAACGACATCAGCGAAATCACCCATTTCTGCATTAATATGTGGAGTTGCCATGATTATTTCCCTTTAAATGATTAAATATTTTTAAGTTAATGAGGTGGCTTTCCCACCTTATTATTAAAAAAAGA
>NZ_JAMPPR010000027.1:0-41879 GCF_028481645.1 Providencia sp. PROV141
GACAGCTCAAAGAATGACGGGTAATGGGTGTTAGAGCATTGGTTTACCATACTCCATCGGCGACAAATCAAAGTACTTAGCAACTGTCTGCCCTATGTCCGCGAACGTTTCACGGTGACCTAATGAACCTGGTTTCACTTTTGGTCCATAAATCAGCACTGGGATGTGCTCACGGGTATGGTCTGTACCTGGCCAAGTTGGGTCACAACCGTGGTCAGCCGTTAAAATCAGAATGTCATCTTCTTTCACTAATTTCATTAGTTCAGGTAAACGACGGTCGAACAATTCTAATGCTGCGGCATAACCAGCCACATCACGGCGGTGGCCGTATGCTGAGTCAAAGTCCACAAAGTTAGTGAAAACGATGGTGTTATCACCCGCCAGTTTCATTTCTTCTACCGTTGCATCGAACAGTGCATCAATACCTGTGGCTTTAATTTTCTTAGTGATACCAACATGAGCGTAAATATCAGCAATTTTACCGATAGAAACCACTTCACCTTGTTTTTCATCAACCAGTTTTTTCAACACAGTCGGTGCCGGTGGCTCTACCGCTAAGTCATGACGGTTACCTGTACGTGTGAAGTTACCCGCTTTGTCACCAACAAATGGACGCGCGATAACACGACCAATGTTATAACCACCTTTGGTTAACTCTTCACGTGCGATTTCGCACAGCTCATACAGTTTATCTAAGCCATAAGTTTCTTCGTGACACGCAATTTGGAATACGGAGTCAGCAGAGGTATAGAAAATCGGTTTACCGGTTTTCATGTGCTCTTCACCCAGTTGATCGAGGATAACTGTACCGGATGAATGGCAGTTACCTAAATAGCCCGGCAAATTTGCTTTCTCGACTAAAGTATCCAGCAGTTCTTGTGGGAAGCTGTTTTCTTCATCAGAGAAATAACCCCAATCAAATAGGACAGGCACACCCGCAATTTCCCAGTGACCTGACGGAGTATCTTTACCCGAAGAAATTTCGCTCGCATAAGCGTATGCGCCAATAATTTCTGCATTAGGATCAAGGCCCGCAGGGAATGAACCGCTTGATTCCTCTCCTGCTTTACCTAAACCTAATTTTGTTAAATTCGGTAAATGCAGAGGCCCTTTACGACCAATATCCGCTTCGCCGCGTGCGCAAGCATCTGCAATGTGACCCAACGTATTTGAGCCTTCATCACCAAATTTATGTGCATCGTGTGCAGCACCGATCCCAAAGGAATCCAAAACCATAATAAATGTGCGTTTCATATTTTTCTCCTGCGGTATTTTTAAATACGATATACCACTAAAATCTTGTGTATTACTCGCTGATTTGGCGATAAACCATTGGTGTTGCTTCAGGTGCTTTATCTCCAATCACCATCGCTTCACGCACTTCCTTCGCTGCTTCTTCCCACGCTTTTTCACTATTTGCATGGATAATTGCCAGTGGCGTTTGGGTATCCACTTTGGCACCTAACGCAGCGATATCACTCAAACCAACACTATAATCAATTGGGTCTGTCGCTTTACGACGACCACCACCTAAAGTCACGACAGACATTCCCAGCGCACGGGTATCCATTTGCGTGATAATGCCGTCTTTTGGTGCATAAACCGCTTTGCTCAGTACCGCAGTTGGCAAGTATTTGTTGTAATTTTCAACAAAATCAGCAGGCCCTTTTTGCGCTGCAACCATACGGCCAAACACTTCAGCCGCTTTACCATTGTCTAATACTGCCTGTAATTTTTGACGTGCTTCTTCGCGGTTTGCGGCTAATGAACCAGACACTAACATTTCTACGCATAATGCCATGGTGACTTCATAAAGACGTGGATTACGATATTCACCTGTCAAAAATTGTACAGCTTCACGTACTTCAACAGCGTTACCGGCACTGGATGCCAACACTTCATTCATGTCAGTCAATAATGCGGTGGTTTTACAACCTGCCCCATTCGCAACTTTAACAATAGACTCAGCTAACTGTTCTGACTTCTCATAAGTTGGCATAAATGCACCTGAGCCAACTTTAACGTCCATCACTAGAGCATCAAGGCCTTCAGCCAATTTTTTACCTAAGATCGAAGCTGTAATTAACGGAATGGAATCCACTGTTGCTGTGATATCACGGGTTGCATAAAAACGTTTGTCTGCAGGTGCTAATGAATTGGTTTGCCCAATAATTGCTACCCCGACATCTCTAATAATGTCACGGAAACGAACATCATCTGGGAAAATATCGAAATTAGGGATCGCTTCGAGTTTATCTAATGTGCCACCGGTGTGGCCTAAACCACGACCTGAGATCATCGGTACATAGCCACCACACGCTGCGACCATTGGGCCGAGCATTAATGAAGTGACATCACCCACACCGCCAGTTGAATGTTTATCAACTAATGGGCCATTGAGATTGAGTGATTTCCAGTTCAGAACAGTTCCTGAATCACGCATGGCTAGCGTTAATGCAACACGCTCAGGCATGGTCATATCATTAAAATAGATAGTCATTGCCAATGCAGCAATTTGACCTTCTGAAACTGAGTTATCGCGAACACCATTGATAAAGAAACGAATCTCTTCTTCGCTTAATGGCTTACCATCACGTTTTTTACGGATAATTTCTTGTGCCAGAAACACAATATGCTCCTTTAAAGTCGAATTTATCGGCTAACGATATTGCGAAAATTAATAGCTGCTGCTTGATTTTTTAACGTCAAAACCCAGCGTATTTAATAAATTTGCTAATAAGCTAGAAGCACCAAAACGGAAATGGCGGCTATCTGCCCAATCATCACCTAAAATTCGACCAGCTAACGCTAAGTATTCTGCCGCTTCTTCTGCGGTACGTACGCCACCAGCGGGTTTAAAACCTACTGTTTTTTTCACGCCCATATCATGGATAACTTGCATCATGATTTCTGCGCTTTCTAATGTTGCATTAACAGGCACTTTACCTGTTGACGTTTTAATAAAATCTGCGCCCGCTTTAATGGAAATTTCAGAAGCTTTACGGATTAATGCTGCATCTTTTAACTCACCTGTTTCAATGATCACTTTCAACAACACATTGGCTGCTGCGCAAGCATCTTTACAGGCTTTCACTAAGTCAAAACCAATTTGCTCATTACCGGCAATCAATGCGCGATAAGGGAATACCACGTCAACTTCGTCCGCACCGTAAGCAATCGCCGCTTTAGTTTCAGCTAATGCGATATCAATATCATCGTTACCGTGAGGGAAATTTGTGACCGTTGCAATTCGTACATCTGGAGTGCCTTGCTCACGTAATGTTTTACGTGCGATTGGAATAAAACGAGGATAAATACAGATTGCTGCCGTATTGCCTGCAGGGCTTTTCGCCTGATGGCACAGTGCGATGACTTTCGCATCAGTATCGTCATCATTTAAAGTGGTTAAATCCATAAGGGACAGCGCGCGTTGTGCGGCCGCTTTTAAATCAGTCATATAACTCTCCAACGTTGTTAATTCTTCAGAACGACACGTTCTTTGTTGGCGAGCGGGCTTGGTTCCTTAAAGATGCTAGTCGGATGCTTTCCGAACTGAGCAGCTGAGATCCTTCTCACCGCATCATGCCCTAGAGTCCTAGACTCTGAGAACTAGCAGTTCCATAGCAGCTTACTAATGCCTATTTGACCATGGAATGGTGCCATTTTATGTGCTACAAATCACATTAATCGACTGAATGTTACATTATTAAAATAAAAAATGTGATCTACATCTAATTATACCTTCTCTCGCCATCCATTTTTCTCTCAAATGGCTTTTCAATGTATTCTTTATCATTAATTGACTAAGTTAAGAATAGTTGAAAATTTACGATTGATATAAAAAGTCACAAAAGAATATAGCGAATCAAAATGAAAACGGAAGGATTATTCCCCTTCCGTCTAATTGAATTGGTTGATAGCCAATATAATTTAAATGACTGCCGCTGCGCCTAGCGTCAAGAAAAAGCCAGCAATCGTTGCACTCATTAAGTTAGACAGGGTACCGGCCATAACCGCTTTCATACCTAAACGAGCAACATCACCACGGCGATTTGGCGCCATTCCGCCTAAACCACCGAGTAAGATAGCGACGGATGAAAGGTTAGCAAAACCACATAATGCAAATGAAATAATCGCTTTAGTATGGTCAGAAAGTACTTGTTTACCTGCCGCCAGTACTTCAGCATCCGCTTTCATATATTCACCAAAGTTCATGAATGCAACAAACTCATTCACGACAATTTTTTGGCCGATGAAAGAACCGGCAATTGTCGCTTCACTCCACGGCACACCAATTAAGTATGCGATTGGGGCAAATAACCAACCTAACAATAGTTCCAGTGACAGCTGCGGATAATCAAACCAGCCACCAATGCCACCTAAGATACCATTGATCAATGCAATTAAAGCGATAAACGCCAATAACATTGCACCCACGTTCAGCGCTAGTTGCATCCCGGATGATGCCCCAGAAGCGGCCGCATCAATGATATTGGCAGGGCGTTCATCTTCAGCGACTAAATCTGTCGCATCAACCCTATCTTTTACATCTTCTGTTTCTGGAACCATCAGCTTGGCAAATAACAAACCACCTGGAGCGGCCATAAAGGAAGCAGCAATCAGGTATTCCATCGGTACACCCATTTGTGCATAACCCGCCAAAACTGAACCCGCGACAGACGCTAAACCACCACACATAATGGCAAATAACTCTGATGTCGTCATTGTTGCAATGTAAGGACGAACAACCAATGGCGCTTCCGTTTGCCCAACAAAGATATTTGCTGTCGCAGATAACGATTCTGTTCTTGAGGTTCCCAATATTTTTTGTAGGCCACCACCAAGTATTTTAATCACTAACTGCATGATCCCTAAGTAGTAAAGGACAGCAATCAATGAAGAGAAGAAAACAATGATTGGCAAAACGCGGAAAGCAAAAATAAAACCACCGCCACCAAACAGCTCAAACATTTTATCGGAAACTAGGCCACCAAAGATGAAGCTCATCCCATCTTGGCCATATCCAATAACTTTAGAAACCGCGTCAGACATCCCTTGGAGCACACTACGCCCCGCTGGAACATAAAGAACAAATGCACCAATGGCTAATTGAATTAAAAATGCGCCGCCAACTGTGCGTAGCCTAATTGCTCGGCGATTGCTGGAAAATAGAATAGCTATCGCGATAAGTACCGCCATTCCGATAATACTCATAATGAGCTGCATGGAAGGATCCCTGTTCACTTTATTTTAGGTTGATATATAAGGAAACGTGTAAGTCGCCTTGACTCTTAATTTGATGATTATACCTAGTCATCACCAATAACCCGCAATACTCATCACAAATACATACTGCAATAAACAACAAAAATTCACACAATGTGACAAAAATCACAAAATCAACTCAGTTTAGTCTGGAAAGGCACTAAAGTCCCAATTAATCACAATAAAAACCAAATAGATTTAAATAGCTAATTAATGAAATTATATAAATATTATTTATGATTATGTATGCAGTTTTACTGGGAAAGATTAAATAACGACAAACTATTGTTGTAAAGTTGTTGGGCTATTTCTGCAGGGGATTCGTGGCGAAGCTCACATAATGAACGAAAAACCCACTCAATACGTTCAGGCCGATTTGGCTCGCCTTGGAAACCTGAAACAGGCATATCAGGGGCATCCGTTTCGAATAATAATGAAGTCAAAGGAAGTTGTGACATCACATAGCGAGTTTTATTCGCTCTTTCATAGGTAATTGTCCCACCGACACCAATATAATAACCAAGTTTAACAAAGGCTTGTGCTTGAGATAGGCTACCAGCAAAGCCATGTACGACTCCACGAGCAGGAACATCAAAACGACGCAGCATCGCCGCTAGTGGGTCATGACTTTTACGTGAATGCAAAATAACCGGTAAATCAAACTGTTTCGCTAGCTTCAATTGTGCGGACAACACCCCTTGCTGGCGTTCAAACTGAGGGTTTTGCATATAGAGGTCGAGCCCAATTTCCCCTATCGCTACACACTTTTTATTTTTTTGGTTAAGATAATCAACCAAAATATCAATGTGTTTCTCTTGAAATTGGCTCAAATATAACGGATGAAACCCCATGGCGGCATGTAACTGCGGATATTGCTGTGCCAGTTGCCAAACTCGTGCAAAATTATCCACACTCACGGTAGGAATAACAATATCACTCACGCCACTTTGTTGAGCAAGCTGCAAACTTTCAGTGAAGGAGTCACTAAAAGGTGGAAAATCAAAATGGCAATGGGTATCGATAAATTGATGTTTAGCCATCACGATTTTCATTTGCTGATATTGCGGCCAAAGGCATTGATGTAACAGGCTCCGTCACCAATTCCGGAATAAGTTCATTTGGTACTTGTGGCTCAAGCTGAATATCGAGTGGGTTAGACTCAATCTTCTGTGCCAAAGTATGGCTAAAGCGATTTGTGTTGTGGTCAAAGGCATCACCCAGTGCTGCAATAAAATAGCGGCCACACCGGCGCCCCGTATGGTAATCTTGATTAAGCGAAGACACCTTACTGCCCAGCGCACTGCTTTTCAGTGGAACAGGTGGATAAATCTCAAAGACCTGTACATCTTTTGGTGGATTTTCAATAAATTCTTGTGTTCTACGGTAGCTTTTCAGATGAACTTTTAGCATCGCGGCCATACGTTGTAGGCCATTCTTATCCCCTTCCAGCCACCGAGTCATTCTTTTCACCCATTCAGGGGTAAAATACATTTGGGAAGGAACGGTACGGATCACCACAATAGTCTCTGCACCGCGGCGGTATGCCTCTTCAACTGGGATAGCAGCACTAATGCCACCATCTTGATAAAGCGTGCCATCAAATTCAACACCTTCCCGATAAAAACCCGGAATAGCGCTGGATGCACGAATAATATCGAGCCAGTTGTCGGCATCCGGCTTTAGAAAAGCAGCCGAAAAATCATCACTGCGGCTTGCTCCCATATAGAATTCACGACCTGAATTTAATAAATCGAGCCCTGCTTGTATACGTAATGGGAATTCTTTTGCTGTGGTGTCGACGAGCCAATCTAAATCAATCAGATGGCCTCCACGGATAAAACGTAGTGGATTAAAAAATGCCGAATTGGTCGTATAGCGAGTGATCACACGGCGCGCATAACCCGCTTGCCCACAAATATACGCAGACAGGTTTTGAGCCCCTGCTGAAGTACCTATCATCAGATCAAAAGGGTTGAAGTCAGAAATAAGAAACTCATCCAGTACACCCGCAGTAAAAATCCCTCGTTGACCGCCACCTTCACAAATCAGGGCAGTTTTTCCCGAGTTGATATTATCAAAGAATGCTAGCGGCTCAATCGTGCCGAGTGTAACTGAAACGTGTTTTCCCATAATGCCTCTGGATGGCAGAAATTCATTTGAAATAGCTCAAAAACAGAATGAGCTTCCTTTTGAAAGCCCATTCTATCGAGATTGTACAATAAATATTCAGCAATATGAGCTATTGAGACATTTATTTATAGATTAGTTAGCAATCACTAAACCATTTTGCACTGATTTCACCCCGTTAACTTGGGATGCAACTTGGGTAATTTTATCCATCTGATCGGCTGATTTTACGAAACCGGATAAGTAAACAACACCATTGACGGTTTTGACTGATACGCTGTTACTTGAAATGCCTTTCGTACCCAGTAATTTTCCTTTTACATCCGCAGTAATCGCTGAGTCATCAATGTACTCACCGGTATTTTTAGCGCCACTCGAAATGGCATTTCCAGTATCTTTACCGGCCATTTCCACTGTCTTAGATGCACTGTCCCACGTTTCTGAAGCTTGTTTTTTCAAAGCACTATCCGATGATGAGCTACAAGCTGCGAGCGCCCAGCTCAACCCAATAACTCCTAACACGCTCAATAGTTTTGCTTTTTTCATAAAAACCTTCCTTTCACTGCAATGGACAACGAATAATATAGCCTAAGTAAAAAAATATAAAAAATAAAGAGAAAGGTAATAAAGACAGAATATTCTTGATGATAAGCACCAAAAAACAGGAAAAGTAGCTTTAAATGAAGTTCGAAATAAGATGACCCACTGACTATTGTTAGTCGTGGGTCATCAACGCAATTAGTGTTCGCGTGTTTTACGGAATTTAACGTCAGGGTAACGTTCACTGGTGAGGTTAAGATTTACCATAGTCGGTGCGATATAAGATAAGTTATCGCCACCATCAAGGGCTAAGTTTTGCTCATTTTTGCGTTTAAACTCTTCGAATTTCTTCGCATCATCACACTCAACCCAACGCGCAGTAGAAACGTTAACGGCTTCATAAATAGCTTCAACGTTATATTCGCTTTTCAAACGCGAAACTACCACGTCAAACTGCAGCACCCCTACCGCACCAACAATTAAATCATTGTTAGTTAACGGGCGGAAAACCTGTACCGCTCCCTCTTCAGATAACTGAACGAGGCCTTTTAACAGTTGTTTTTGTTTCAATGGGTCACGTAAACGAATACGGCGGAATAATTCAGGGGCAAAGTTAGGAATCCCCGTAAACTTGAGTTCTTCACCTTGCGTGAAGGTATCACCGATTTGAATCGTGCCATGGTTATGTAACCCAATGATATCCCCTGCATAGGCGTTTTCGACCTGAGAGCGATCCCCCGCCATAAAGGTTAAAGCATCAGAAATGACCACGTCTTTTTTGATACGCACTTGGCGTAGTTTCATACCCTTTTCATAAGTACCTGAAACAATACGCATAAATGCAACACGGTCACGGTGTTTCGGGTCCATATTCGCTTGGATTTTAAATACGAAACCGGTGAACTTTTCTTCTGTCGCATTAACTTGGCGTAAATCTGTTTGGCGAGGTTGCGGCTGTGGAGCCCATTCCACTAGGCCATCTAACATATGGTCAACACCAAAGTTACCTAACGCAGTGCCGAAAAAGACAGGGGTTAATTCACCCTGTAAGAATGCTTCATGGTCAAATTCATGGGATGCCCCTTGAACCAATTCCAACTCATCGCGTAACTGCGCGGCTAATTCCTCACCAACAGCTGCATCGAGATCGGGGTTGTTTAACCCTTTAATTATACGGACTTCTTGAATCGTATGCCCTTGGCCTGTTTGGTATAGGATTGTTTCATCACGTAATAAATGATAAACACCCTTGAATAATTTACCGCAACCGATAGGCCATGTGATTGGACAACAAGCAATTTTCAGCTCATTTTCCACTTCATCCATTAATTCCATCGGGTCACGAATATCACGGTCCAATTTATTCATGAAAGTTAAAATTGGGGTGTCACGTAGACGGGTGACTTCCATCAGTTTACGTGTCCGGTCTTCAACCCCTTTACCTGAGTCAATCACCATCAAGCAGCAGTCAACTGCCGTTAATGTACGATAAGTATCTTCAGAGAAGTCTTCGTGACCTGGGGTATCCAGTAAGTTAACAAGACAATCATTATAAGGAAACTGCATGACAGAGGTAGTAATCGAAATACCACGCTGCTTTTCCATTTCCATCCAGTCAGATTTAGCGTGTTGATTAGAGCCACGGCCTTTTACCGTACCTGCACGTTGAATAGCATGCCCGAACAATAACACTTTTTCAGTGATTGTGGTTTTACCCGCATCGGGGTGGGATATGATAGCAAACGTTCTGCGTGTGCTAACTTCATGGAGAAAGTTCTGATCTGTCATTTAACCGTTCTTTTCGTTTATATACAGATTTGTATAAGCATTCGAAGAGGCTCAATGTGGCTCTTGGCGTCGCAAATCCGTCTTGTTAATCAAAATTGGCGGATATTTTCGCAGATCTTGGGGGTATTAACAATCAAAGCATCGAGGAACAGGCAAAACAGTCCCCCGATGGCTCACTAAATTGACTCAATAAACACCGCCTTTAGGCACTGACTAAACGGGTAATTTCATCCCCTAGCGCCTGTGTACTGGCATTACCTCCCATATCGCGAGTCAAATGTTGACGTTGTTTAATCGCTGTTTCTACTGCGGACATGATAGAATCATGCATCTCGGGGCACCCCAAATGCTGCATCATCATGGCGGCTGCCCAAATCGTACCAATCGGGTTGGCAATATTTTGCCCTGCGATATCAGGTGCTGACCCGTGAACAGGCTCAAACATCGATGGGAATTGTTTTTCTGGGTTAATATTGGCCGATGGCGCAATCGCAATAGTTCCGGTACAAGCAGGCCCTAAATCAGACAAAATATCACCAAACAGGTTTGACCCAACAATCACATCGTAGAACTCTGGCATTCTCACTAAGTTTGCTGCAAAAATATCAATATGGAATTGGTCAACTTTGATATCTGGGTATTGCTTCGCCATTTCGGCTACACGGCTATCCCAATAAGGCATTGAATGAAATAACCCATTAGATTTCGTCGCTGAACTTAAATGTTTTTTCTCACGTGACTGCGCCAAATCAAAAGCATATTTTAAGATACGGTCGGTACCTTTACGGGTAAAAATACTTTGTTGCAATACCATTTCTTCATCCGTACCTTCGTACTGAATACCGCCAATCGCAGAATATTCCCCTTCAACGTTTTCACGCACGACATAAAAATCAATATCTCCCGGTTTTTTATCTGCTAGTGGGCATTTAATGCCATCAAATAAGCGTACA
Source organism: Providencia sp. PROV141 (assembly GCF_028481645.1). Classification (NCBI taxonomy): domain Bacteria; kingdom Pseudomonadati; phylum Pseudomonadota; class Gammaproteobacteria; order Enterobacterales; family Morganellaceae; genus Providencia; species Providencia sp. PROV141. The sequence goes on from NZ_JAMPPR010000027.1 coordinate 10,674, forward strand.
GGGCGTAAGTTAACATATTGGTTAAAAGCGCGGCGGATGGGTAATAGCAGCCCCCATAATGAAATATGATCAGGAACACCAGGGAACCCTACCGCGCCGAGGAAAATCGCATCAAATTTTTGCAACTGTTCTAAGCCATCTTCAGGCATCATGCGCCCAGTACGGTGATAGGTTTCGCACGACCAATCAAAATGGGTAAAGTTAAGTTTTACATTGTGTTTATTGGCTGCTGCTACTAATACTTTTAATCCTTCAGGGATCACTTCGGTACCAATACCATCACCAGGAATAACCGCTATATTAAATTGTGACATTGTGAAAACCTCTGATAAATGAATTATGTCTGTTTGTTCTCCAGTTTAGGGGTTGCTGTGATAAAGTATAGATATGAAGTGTAATCCTTAGGTTTACAAACTATGAACAAGCTTCCTTCGTTAGAGGATATCCGCGTTTTTGTCACAGTTGCCCGCTTGATGAGTTTCTCTCAAGCGGCTTCACAGCTGTTAGTGTCCCCAGCTTATGTTTCTAAACGCATTAAATTACTAGAAGAAAATTTAGGACAAACTTTATTTTTTAGGACTGCTCGCTCAATTAAACTAACTCACGAAGGGCAAATTATTTTACGTAGCAGTGAAGTGATGCTAGCTGAATTGGAACAGATGCAACAGCAACTCAACGCCTGTCGTGAAGAGATCCGCGGCTCACTGCGTATCAGTTGTAGCACAGGGTTTGGCAGTACTTATATTAACCCGTTTATCCTCACACTACGGGGGAATTATCCTTTATTAGGCATTGATCTCACTTTAACCGATAAGTCTGTCGATATTATTAGTGAAAACATTGATGTTGATATCTGTATTGGCGGTGCAATAGCAGAGCAATTTATTGCTAGGCGAATTGCACAAAACCAACGAATTCTGTGCGCTTCGCCAACCTATTTAGCAACACACGGCTATCCAAAATATCCACAAGAGCTAGAACAAAAACACTTTTGTATTGCGATTAAAGAGCGCAACCAAGCCCCCGCAGTATGGAAGCTTGAACAACAGCAAGAAAGTATGACGGTCACCCCTAATAGCAAATTAACCGTCAACAATGGTGAAGTCGCCAAACAGTGGTGTTTAAGTGGTGAAGGGATCCTATTGCGCTCCCAATGGAGTGTGCAGCCTGAGTTACAGTCTGGTCAATTAGTACGAGTATTACCGCAATGGCATCAAACCGCAGATGTTTATGCTGTATATTCGAGAAGTCTCCGAACGAGTGCTAATCTTAGAGTCTTTATCGAAAATCTAGAGCAATACCTTGCGACTCACTTATCACATGGTTTTTAGTTAACCCCATAAGTTATAAGGTAAACATGAATTGATGACAGAAACAGAGACATTCAAAGAACGTTTGTTGAAATTGCTAAAACAGAAAAAAATGAGTCAATTAAAGGCAGCTGAAGCCCTTGGTGTTTCGCGAACGGCGGTTAATAAGTGGACAAAAGGCGGTATGATTGATGAAGATAATCTTGAAAAGCTCGCCACGTTATTAGATGTCGACAAAATATGGTTGAAATACGGTGAATATACCAATAACCAAGTTACTGTTAGCAATTCAGGTGTCATGCGCAACATCAACGAAGTCCACCTTCAAGAATCGGCAGATATCGTGACATGGGAGTGGGACTTATTAACTGGGGAATTGAACTACTCGGACAACGTTGAAGCCGTATATGGCATCAAAATTACCAGTAATGACGATTTCTGGGCCTTAATGAGCCACGACTCTAAAGAGAAATTGGTCAATGGATATTCCAAAATTATCCGTGAAGGTGGTGCCCATGAAATGGATTTTAAAATTAACTGGGAAGGCGATTACCGCTGGATCACCTCCCGAGCGACAGGAGTCAAAGGTCCTAATGGTAAAGTGACAAAGCTGGTTGGGATCAGCTTAGACAACACAGAACGTAAAAATACCGAACTACGCCTGCGTAAAATCAAATGTTATTTTGATGTTTTATTATCTCATTTCAATCATTTAGTTGTATTCACAGATAAGGCAGGTGAAATATTAGCCAGCAACTTACACAACCAATCGACTGAAATAGATTACCTTGAACTACAACGTTTATTGTATCAATTAGTGATAAACCATAAGCCTTGGTTAGATGAAGTATTTCGCACTGGACGGGGGCAAATCGTTTTTCAAGATAAGCAAATTACAGCTTATCAACACTTTAATGATGAAAAACAACCTTTTTTAATGTTTGAATTAAAAGATATTTAAAACCAGTATCTTGCCCCACTTATGGCTAAAGCGGGGCAGCTTTGGTTATAAATCAAGAACTAATCGTTTAGATTTAGCTCGCGACACACACAACATCATCGTTTTTTGTTCAGCTTTTTCATCATCATCAAGGTAGTGGTCACGGTGGTCCGCCTCTCCCTCAAGTATCGCCGTCTCACAAGTCCCACAAACCCCATTACGGCATAAACATTCCACGTTAATGCGCTTATCAGCTTCGATTACCTGTAAAATAGACTCATCTCTACCCACTTCCAAACTAAAGCCTGAACGTTGAAAATAGACCTCAAATGAATCCCCTTCACTGGCAATTTCGCCAAAATTTTCAAAATGAACCTGTGATTCACCAAGGTGCTGATGGCCCTTTTCAATCACCTCATTAATTAATGATTGAGGGCCACATACATACAGATGGCTATTACTCGCTTGTGCTTTAACCAATTGTTCGACAGACATTCGCTGCCCTTGGCTGCTGTCATAAAGAAATAAACGCGAGCCAATACGCTGTTGTAAATGTTCAAGAAATGCCGCTGTTGCGCTATCACGAAAACAGTAATGAAGCTCAAAATCCATTTCATTTTCTTCTAACTCATAGAGATAAGAAAGAAAAGGCGTGATCCCAATCCCACCTGCGATCAAAATATGCTTACATTGGTTATCCGCAGCTAATGAGAAAAAATTCTGCGCTGGGGACAAATATAAACTATCCCCAGCAGATAGGTGCTCATGCATAAATGCCGAACCGCCTTTCGAATTTTCATCACGTAAGACTGAAATGCAATAGCTTCCACATTGCTGTGGGTCACTGATTAATGAATATGCACGTTGCAAACCAGCCTGCTCACCCATATGAACGGTGACATGACTACCTGCACTAAAAGGCATTAGCGCGCCCTCTTGTGCAACAAACTCGAACATTTTGATATTTGGGCTAATTTGCTCAATTCGACTGACATTGACTGCAATTTTTTGTTGGTTCATCACAGTGACCCTCTCATTATTCAATATCTAAACACAGATACTTAGTACTTAAATAATCCTCAATGCCATATCGAGAGCCTTCTTTTCCTAAACCTGATTGTTTTACTCCTCCAAAAGGAGCAACTTCATTAGAAATTAAGCCTGTATTGATACCGACCATGCCACTTTGCAGTTTTTCAGCAACGCGGTAAACACGGCTAACATCACGAGAAAAGAAATAAGCCGCTAAGCCATAAATCGTATTATTGGCACGAGTAATTACTTCATTTTCATCACTAAAACGAATTAATGTTGCAATGGGACCAAAGATTTCTTCATGAACAATCCTCATTGAGTCATCAACATCAACAAGGACTTTTGGATTAAAGAAATTGCCATACTCCGCCACTTCGCTGCCTAAGGTTAATTGATGTGCCCCTTTCGCGAGTGCATCCTGTAGCAACTCATTCATACCATCAATGGCACGTGTCGTGATCATAGGCCCAATATCCGTTCCTATTTCAAGGCCATTACCGACTTGCAATTTGGCGACTTCTGCAACGAACTTGGATTGAAATTCATCGAAAATAGCATCTTGAAGATAAAAACGGTTCACACAAACACAGGTTTGCCCGCCATTACGAAACTTAGCTTGCACCGCACTTTTTACCGCTTTATCAATATCTGCATCTTCAAAAACAATAAAAGGCGCATTTCCTCCCAGTTCGAGTGACGTTTTCTTAATTGTCGATGCACACTGCTCAGACAATACTCGACCAACTTGCGTTGAACCGGTGAATGAAAACTTGCTGATAAGCTCATGTTTAGTTAGACGTTCACCTAGAACACGAGAATCCCCAGTAATGATGTTAAATATCCCTGCGGGAATACCCGCTTCATCGGCCAATTGAGCGAGGGCGAGTGCCGTAAAAGGCGTTTCAGTCGCTGGCTTGATGATGATACTACAACCCGCAGCCAGTGCTGGAGCCGCTTTACGGGTGATCATCGCTGCAGGAAAATTCCACGGAGTAATCGCACTGCAAACACCGATCGGCTGCTTGATTGTCGAAAGACGGTTACTTCCCACCGTTTGAGGGATGGTTTCCCCATAAACACGTTTTCCCTCTTCTGCAAACCATTCAATAAAAGAAGCGGCATAACGAATTTCACCTTTTGCTTCGTGCAATGGCTTGCCTTGTTCTAGGGTCATCAAGCGCCCCAAATCGTCAACATTGGCCTCTATCAATTCAAACCAACGACGTAGAATGACAGAACGTGCTTTGGCGGTCAGTTGGCTCCAACCATCCATTGCGGCATGCGCTTGTTCAATAGCGTCATCCACTTGTGCAGCCGACAGGCTGGGAATCGTTCCCAGCACAGATTGGTCAACAGGATTAGTCACAGGGATTTTCTTATCTGAATCAACCCATTGCCCATTGATGTAGCATGACTGACGAAATAGCGCAGGGTGAGTTAAATGATGCATTTGTGACTTCTCCTTTTATTTTTCATGAATAGCGTGATTACTCAGTATGTGCGCCGGCGACAATTTTATGGAAATGGGCGACGCCATGTTCGCTAATTCCACTACGCTGCCTGTCAGCCATAATGCGTCCTTGGCCTCGGTAGCCCCGTGATCGCAATCCTTTTTGTACACTTTCTACCAAGCGAAGATCTTCTGGACGGAATACAGTGCGATACCATTCAACTAGGTTTTTCTGATACTCGGTAAGCTCTTCATTGAGGAAATAAATATCATAGTGCTGCAAGGTTTCCCCTGCATTAACAGGGAATTCATAGATAACCGTCATGAAATCCCCGCCTGGAGGCATATTAAACATGGTGCTAGGCCAAATCCAGAAGCCAAAGAAACGCGGGTCGAGTACAGATTCATCGAACTGATAAGATGATTCGGAAGGTTTTGCCTTGCCAATTTGAACAGTCCAATTATCCAATAATTGGTGTTCGTATACGTTGACATCAACGGAACTTGCAAAGCTCACATGGTTAGTTGGGCAGTGATAACACTCAATATAGTTATCAACGATGGTTTTCCAATTGGCTGGTGTATGACTAACAAAACGAGCGGCCAGTTTTAAATCGCTGATCACCGCACACGCTTCTTGCATTTTTTCGGCTAAGCCAGGAAGTTGCTCTTCAATAGGTTGAGGTTCACCAGCCGTCATATTTACATAGATAAACCCTGCATGCTCAATAACATGGAAGCTACTCAGTGACATTGCATCTGCTTCAAAATTGTTCACATTCTCACAATTGGTCGCATGTGCTAGTTGACCATCTAGCTTGAATGCCCACGCATGGTAAGGGCAAGTAATCACATTTTTGACTTTACCACTTTCACCGCTGATCAACTGGTGTCCACGGTGTGGACAGACATTATAAAAACCACGCAATACATCATCACGACCACGAACAATCACGAGGCTTTCGCCAATGAGCTCACGAGTGATATACGAATTTTTTTCTCTTACCTCACTAACATGAGCGACACAAACCCATGAATTAGCAAATATTTTTTCTTTTTCATACTCAAAAACATCATTAGACGTGTAATAACGAGCAGGGATTGTCCATGCGTTATCAATATCAAGGTGATCATTAATCGAAATGACTTTAGCTGCATTGCTCATAATTGCCCTCACTTATGTAAACTTATAGTTAACATCTTTTTCAGGAATGTTAATGCAGATCGCATTAATGATCAAATGAAATATTGACAAAAATTTAATCAATAACATTTATTTGTTTTATAACAATGAGTTGAATTAACAATAATTATTGCAACTGTTAATAATTAGTTAATTACTTGTTGACTACGTAATCTTTGCATGGCTATTCTTTGTAAACCAAAAGTAGCATTTAACAAAAAAGTACCCTTAAAAACAAAACGAGTATTCCCTGCAAACCAACTCTCATAAAAGAAAAATAAGTGAGCAACTGGAGAAGAGGTATGATGAATCACAAAAAATCCGTATTTTACGTGTCGCTAGCCTTTAGTCTGGCGTTAATCAGCTTTGGTGCATTTATTCCTGATAAACTGGAAGCTTTTTCACATTCCGCCTTAAGTTTTATCTATAACAACCTAGGTTGGTTTATCCTCGGTTCCGTTTTTATCTTTTTCAGCTTCTGTATGTTTCTTGGATTTTCCAAATTTGGTCACATACGTCTTGGTGATGACAATGATAAGCCGGAATACAGCACAGTCACTTGGATTGCGATGTTATTCAGTGCCTCAATTGGTATCAGTTTGATGTTCTGGGGAGTGGCAGAGCCTGTTTCCTATTATATCAGCCCACCCGTTGGTCAAGGTTCAACAGAACAGTCGGCCAAAGCGGCCATGCAATATGTCTATCTGCACTGGGGGGTTTCCGCATGGGCGTGTTATGCACTCGTCGGTGTGGCTTTGGGCTATTTCCAATTTAGGAAAAAGCTCCCGTCATCACTCAGTTCTGTTTTCTATCCCTTAATTGGGGATCGGATCTACGGGTCTGTCGGGAAATGGATCAATGTATTGGTGATGTTATCCGTCGTTATTGGTATCGCCACATCATTAGGCTTTGGTACACTACAAGTTAACAGTGGTATGAATTACTTATGGGGATTGCCCATTAGTATTTATGTACAAATTGGTTTAATTGCTATCATTACTGTTGTTTATGTTGCTTCGACAATTTCCGGGTTACAAGGCGCAATCAAACACCTATCAAACTTAAATATCATACTTGCTCTAGGATTGATGGCATTCATCTTTCTCTCTGGCCCCACCCAAACTATCTTAAAAGTTTTATTCCAAGGTATTGGTGACTACGTCCAAAATTTTGTCAGCATGTCATTTCGCACTGAACCCTATAATGACGGTACTTGGATTGCTAACTGGACATTGTTTTACTTTGGCTGGTGGATTGCATGGGCGCCGTTAGTTGGGAGCTTTGTCGCTCGTATATCGAAAGGAAGAACAATTAAAGAGTTTATGATTGGCGCGGTGTTTATTCCTGTATTAAGTGCTTTTGCTTGGTTTGCGGTCATGGGTGGGTCAGCAATCCATCTTATTCAAAATCTAGGCCAAACAGCACTGGCTGATGCCGTAAAAACCGATGTCACATCTGCATTGTTTAAGTTCTTGGACTATTTCCCTGCATCAACATTTATTAGTGTTTTAGCCATTGTCTTAGTGCTGATTTTCTTTATTACTTCTGCTAACTCAGCGGTATTTGTACTGGGAATGGTCAGCGAAAATGGGAACCCGAATCCTTCTCATGTCACTAAAACCATTTGGGGAATCATTATTGCAGCAATCGCGATCGTGCTCATTATGACTGGTGGATTATCTGGTTTGCAATCTGCACTGGTTGCTATGGCGGTGCCATTATCCATCATGATGCTAATTATGTGTTATTCCACCTATAAAGGCCTCAATGAAGAAATCAACGCACAAGCTGCGGCAAAAAAAGAGTTAAAAGATAATATCCAAATAATTAGTAAACCTATTCTTCCTGAAATTGAAAAATAATCGTCACTAAAAGCACAAACCCCAGTATGTCTGACAACATATTGGGGTTTTAATTATATTAGTAATAAATTATTTGTTACTTAAATTTATTCATCGGAAAATAGAGTTAAAGCAAGTACTAAAGCATCTTCTCGGCCTTTTTTGGCAGGGTAGTAATCTTTACGTACCGTTACTTGGTGAAAACCTAGCTTATCGTATAAATGCAAAGCTGATGCATTTGATTCCCTCACTTCTAACCATAATGTGAGAATGCCTTTCTTTATGAGTTCCTTGATAAGCTCTTCTAGCAATAAACGGCCATACCCTTTCCCTTGGTAATCAGGGTGAATAGCAATATTGAATAGGGTCGCCTCATCAAGAACACATTGTGTTATCGCATAACCAATAATTTGATTATTAACAGAAATCTTCAAGTTATGGTACTTTTCCCCTTGATTTCCATAAAAAACTCTCTCAGTCCACGGAAAATCATGGCTTAACTTCTCAATTAAGTACGCAGTTGCGAGATCAGATTGCTTTAGTGTTGAAATTTTCATCATATTGATAAATTTGTTTCCATAGTGCCCGTTTAGCGCCACAGCTTGTACTTAGCTCAGACAAAACAGGTGAAGTAAACATGACTTTTGAACCTTCAGGCTGGATTTCATCACCTAATACCCAACATGGTGTTATTATTGGTGTTGGGATTAAACCTAATTGCTCTGAATTGACACAAACCACATCGTCCTGTGCAATATTCATGGAAAGAAAAATATCTTTTAGCAATTGGCTATTTAAATCAAGGTTCTCATCAGTAATAATAATAAGCTTAGTCGACGCTGGGATCCTTACACCACGTTCACCACGTAACACGGCAGGATTTCTCACCATCCATTGAGTGATCCCCATTTGTTCTAAAAGCCTGTCACGTCGTGTCATTTGATTTTCCAGTCGCAATTTTACAACCACATCTTATCAAAGGGGATTAATAGCGCCAACAGAGCAATGCTATTTCTCTTATCTTTGGTAAGATGTCATCGGTTTTTTTATTATTTTAGGAGATTGACAGAATATGTCATTACTGACACCTGCCAGCGAAGTTATTCAACGCCATCTCGAACATTTTACAGATCGTCATGTCATTTTGGCTGGTGACATTCAGGATGAGCTTGCTGCAACCTTAGAAGCAGCTAGTGTTCGCGTCATCACCAACCAGTATCATCACTGGCAACGCTTACAACCGTTAATGGGTGATATGGCGTTATTCTCTGCCACAACCCCAGCAGAATTTATCCAGCCTTGCGATACTCTCATTTATTTTTGGCAAAAAAACAAGCAAGAAGCCTGCTTCCAACTCGATGACCTTTGTACTCACCTTGCTGCGGGTAGCCAAATTTTTATCGTCGGTGAGAATCGCAGTGGTGTTAAAAGCGCCGAATCCATTATGGAAGGGATCGCTAGCTTACAAAAAATCGACTCTGCACGCCGCTGTGGCTTGTACTATGGTGAATTAGAACAACCCACAACCTTTGATATTGCTCGCTGGTGGCGTCATTATCAAATTGATAATGTTAGAATTAATGCATTACCTGGGGTATTTAGCCATAATGAGCTTGATATCGGTAGTGATCTACTGTTGTCGACGCTAACTGATCCAATGAGCGGTGATCTGCTTGATCTCGCCTGTGGTAATGGCGTGATCGCTACAGTGATCGGCACACAAAACTCAGAGATCAAGCTCACTTTAAGTGATGTCAGTGCGTCTGCACTTGATTCCGCAGCATCTACTCTTGAGGCCAATAAACTGGTCGGCAGAGTCATCGCAAGTGATGCTTACTCGGATATTAACGATAAGTTTGATTGGATTATTTCAAATCCACCATTCCATGATGGCCTAAACACCAGTTATCGTGCGGTTGAAAATATGATTTACCAAGCCCCTAAATACCTGAAAAAAGGTGGACGTTTGCGCATCGTGGCTAATGCCTTCTTACCATACCCTGATTTACTTGATAAAGCTTTTGGTAGTCACGAAGTACTTGCCAAAACGGGAAAATTCAAAGTTTACCAAGCAGTTAAGCGTTAATTTAATCGCTAATAATTTAGATTAAAGCACAATTGATCGTGCTACTCATTGGCTGGTGATCCTTTACCGGCCATTTTTTCATCAATCGAAAATACTTCATAAAAAAATTATTGACGTTCGTCGAAATTAGCCTAAAATCCGCACCACATTATTGCTGGTTAGAAGCATTGATGAATCAAAGTTTAGTTAGGTATTGCGAGGGTGGCGGAATTGGTAGACGCGCTAGCTTCAGGTGTTAGTGTCCTATGGACGTGGGGGTTCAAGTCCCCCCTTTCGCACCACTAACTTTGTATAAACCACAATAATTTAGTATTGACAAGACAGTATTGCGAGGGTGGCGGAATTGGTAGACGCGCTAGCTTCAGGTGTTAGTGTCCTTCGGACGTGGGGGTTCAAGTCCCCCCTTTCGCACCACTGGTCAGTCATTGTTTATAATACTCTGCCCATTTGACCTTCCTTGTACGACTAGCACTGCCCTAATTCTCTATTTTGTTCTATTTAATCACTGATTAGATGATAGCACTACCTTTGTAGAACAAAGGCCATCATAAAACATGTGAGTGAAATAACTGCGGGGATAATCAATAAACGACGAGAACCGCGATTAAATAGCATCCCAGCGGTTGCTACCATCATGGTAATCATAATGATTTTTAGATTATCTAAGCCCATATTATTGAGTATATAAGCAATGCTCAGCAATATCACAGCAAAAACACCCCAAAGGCCAGCGCCTATACGCCTTAAACCTGTGGTTTTTGATATGCTAGTTGGCATAGTGACCTCAACACCCTTAAATGATAATGATTATCAATCATATCTGGTTTCTAGTAAATTTCAATGCTTTTTTATTTCACCACGCTATAAATTAACACTTATTTTACAAAATACAAACTTACGGAAATAGATAAATAAAATGAATATCTTCGGGCTCCAATGCAAACAATTCAGGGTCAGGTTGGGCAATTAAGGAACAACTGAGATGTTGATAAAAATGCACAGTATTTTCTGAAGGTGTCGCAGAAATATATAACCCTTTTGCCCCTTTTTGTTTCGCCATTTCAACACATTGTTGGAATAACATCCCTGCTAAACCTTTACCTCGGTACGAATGGCTCACATGCAGGAAAGACAACTGCAGTAAATTTTTTTGCTCGCCGCGCCACACATTATCTAAACTTGCGGCCGCAATTAGCTTGCCCTGCTCAAAAACCCCAAGAAATACCGCTCCTTGGTCATAGCTTTCCAACAAATGAGGGGTATAAGCTTCAGGTTCGCCTTCTGGCCAACCTTTCATATCAAACCGCTGTTTGGATAGCACCAACTCACCATTTTGATATAGATAAAGGTTTTCAATTAATTCAGTGCGGTCGATAGACCAAACAGATGGGATTTCCTCTCGTTGCAGTTCGCGAACTTCTCTCATTATGTCATTCTCATTATTCGTGCCTATGAATAAGCACATTTATTGTTATTTAATAAATCAATTTATCAAGATAATGAATAAAAAAAGAAGTGCAAATGTTTAGTACATTTATTGAGGAATGGTTGAAAAATAAGAAAAAAAGCTAGAAATAAAAAAACTCCCCGCAACATCCTATTGCGGAGAATTTTTACTACAGGGTTGGTTTATTGCTTCAATCCCATTGCATCGCGCATGGTAAAGAACAAATCAGTTTGGTCAGTCAGACCCATTACGTTTGCCGCATGTGGACCATAAGCTGCCACACGTAACTGAGCACCTGTGTGCTCTTGAGAATCATCTTCTTCAGAGTTACCGTAATTTACCACCATCACAGAACCGTCTTTAGTAATCAACGCTTGCGTTAAACCCGTTGACTTAGTGCCTTCTGGAATAATTTGGCTTGAATGTGAATGGTCAGCAGTCACGATAACTAATGTATCACCATGTTTTTTAGCGAAATCTAAGCCGACTTGTACAGCTTGGTCGAGAGCGACAGTTTCACCAATTTGACCACATGGATTTGCTTTATGGTCTTGCTTATCGATAGAAGCGCTTTCAACCTGCAAGAAGAAACCATTTGGGTTGACTTCTAACAGCTCAATCGCTTTTTTCGTCATTTGAGCCAATGTTGGTGCATTCGGGTCTAACTTAGCATTCGGTTTACATTCTAACGGCGCATTGTTGATATTACCGTAATGAACCGCTTTCGGGCCTTCCCATGCAACAGTCATGTTGCCATCATGGAATAAGCCCAGAACAGGTTTATCTTGATTTGCAACAGTAATGCTGTCTAATGACTTAGCGTCACGCACGATATTATACCCACGCTCAATCGCCTGTTGCTCCAACGTTTTACCTTTGTAGTCACCCGCCTTTGCTTCTTGCTTGAAGCTCTTAGCTCCACCACCAAGTGTGACGTCTGGGCGAGTTACCAACAGTTGCTCTGAAATTGAACCACGACCGCCATTTTCTAGCGCGTTAGCCGCACATTTTTCTGCGGTTTCCTCTGGGCCATAACATTTACGCGCACTCACATGTGAAAACTGTGCAGCTGGCGTAGCGTCTTGAATCTCAGAAGTTGTGACGTTACCCGTCGCTTTACCATTACGTTTAGCTATCTCAATTAATGTCTCATGGTCGTTACCAAATACATCAATCCCTAATGCACCATTGTAGGTTTTTACACCAGAAGACCACGCCGTGGCAGACGCTGCAGAGTCAGTCACATAGTCTGGTTTTTGTGTTTTCTTATCTAACGCATAATGGGTATATTGGCCTGTAATTGGTAGGGCATCGATACCTTTAAAGAACCCTGAAGCACCTTCTGCATAGTTACGAGCAACGGTTATCTCTGAGTCACCCATACCATCACCAATAAACAAAATCACATTTTTGGCTTGGCCATTGTGAAGTGCCGCTTTCATGATATCAGTTTGCTCTGTCGCTAAACGACGCGCACCACCAAATTTTGTGATATCACCTTGCGCCGCACGGTTTTCTGACACCGCATCATTTTTATCAGCCGCGTAGGCAGGGATTGCACTTCCTAAAATTAAAGTACTTACCGTGACAGCTAAAAGGGATTTCATAAAATTACCAGTCATAACTGTTTCCTTGCCAATCAATAATGAAAAGAGAAAATGTGTATTTCAAATAATGACAGGCATGCTAAAGGAGCTAGATGACAGTTGAATGACGCTTTTATGGCGAAATGAAGATGTTTGTCATAAATGTGAAAAAGCAGCTAAATATAAGCTGCTTTTTGTGAATTAGCGTTATGGCAATTTACCATTGTGACACAAGTTGATTTGTTCCCTCATAAAGCGTTTCACACCAAGAAACGTAGTCGTGCCCGCTAGGTAACTCAATGGCATCCACTTGATAACCTTTGTGTTTTAGTACATCCAGTAATCGGTAGTGGTTTTGAATAATCCCCCCCCAACTGCCACGTTGCTCGAATAAGCCAGCCTCAAGAAAAAAACGGATCGGTTGCGTTGGCATGATTTCGATTTCACGAATTAACCACTCAGGGTCTTTATCTTTTGGAGCCCACCAATAAGATCCTGACATACTGATGACATTACCGAAGATTTCAGGATGTTGTAATGCATTCCATGTCGCGCCAATCCCACCATAACTGGAACCTGCAATAATCGTATGGCTTGCAGGCGCTTGAATTCCCATTTGCGCTAATTGCGGCATGAGCTCATCCGCCAGCAACTTAGGAAAGCCATTATTAGGTGGAAGCTCATCCCCACGACGCTCTGAGTTTATGCTATCAACAAATACAATATTCATCGCTGGAAAACGCCCCTGATTCATCCACTTATCAAAGAATTTCTCCATTTGATAGTTTTGCAGGTAAATTTGCCCATCCAATAGCAACAATAACGCCGGTGTTTCCATTGGTACATTAGGTTGATAAACCGTTATTTTTCTTTCGTTTTTTAATATTTGACTCACCAACGTAAAAGTCTCTAAACGGCCTTTAATCTGCCGATTTTCTATATCAGGGAAGTGACACTGGCGTATGTTCGGTACCAATGATAACAACGAAAAACGGTTATATTTATCGACATTTAGGGAAGGAATAACATGAGAATTATATGGGTCAGACTGCGCTGTAACTAAAATGGCTTTACGTTGAGCAAAACCGCCTTCCGGTACAGAAGGGATATCAGGTGCAATTTTATATTGCGATAACGTATCATTAGGGATAATAAAAGAACGATACCAAATATCCGTTCCCGCCAAGTGGGCCATTCTTTCGTGATTACCTGACGGCGCACCTAGAATATAGGCGTTTGCTTTCGCACCACGCCAAAGGAATGTCACCCGTTTTTGTCTATTTGAAAAATCTTCAACCAATGGCGTTCCTTGCGCGGCGACGGCTTGCCAAAATGCGCTTGTATCACCATTTTGATAATATTCATCAAGTAAACTTTGCAGCTTGGGGCTAACGGGCTCATTATCCTTTTTAATGGCTAAAGGCTGGTACTGGGTGACATCAAACTTTAATTGCCAGGGCTTACCCGGCTCACCATTCAACGCTAAATAATAAACCCCATTTTTTGATACTAAATAATCCGCACTATGAGGTTCTTGAACTGAACCGTACTCTTGCAATGCACGCACTGGCTGTTTATTGGAATCCAATAACAGAACCTTGGAAAGACCCTCACCGCGTTGTTTTATAAAATCTTGCTGCGATACTTCAAAAGATAAGCAGCTATGACCTTCGCTATCATGTACCCCTTCAGCAAAGGAAAGCTCAGATAAACGCATACAGTCAGCGTGTGTTGCCATCACCGCAGAAGAAAACAACATACAACCTAAAAGAGGCAAAGATTTCACATCAAATTCCAGCGAGTCAATTGATAATAATTATTACTATCAAAAAACTCTTTTAAACTCAATGGCTCACAGCACGTTTTTCCACCAGTTGGTTAATTAACTGCAGTGCGCTCAATAAATAATAGCGTTGTTTTTTTATTAATCTCAAATAACGGCGAGTTGCGGGAATGCGGCTCACCATTTCTGATGCCGTGTAAGGCTCAATTTCACAACGCCAACGACCTCGGCTAAACTCTATCTCGCAATGATTAAATTCCAGCTCTTCTAATGTTTGCCTAATAATCGGGTACTCATTCAGCCATTCAATAACTTTCTGCCCATCCATCTGTTTCGAAACAAAATGGACATGCTTCTTCTTTATAGTTCCACGGGTTTTTACTTCAATTTTTGCATTGATACTATCTACACATTGGCCAGATACCGTAAAACGGCTATACACGATAAAAGCGAGAAACAATTTTCTTGTCCGTTCAGTCACCTCAATCGTTAATTCAGGTTGAAGCTGCACATGGAGCACTCCGGGCGCCCCCCACTCACATGGATAAGGCGCCATGTCCTTCTCAACACGATTAAGTGTCAATCCTGTTTGATATCCGGCAGGCAAACGTTGCTGGGTAAGTTTACCAATTGTCTTCCGCAAAGACGGTTTAGGCGAGGTTACGTAATGGCTCAAGTTGGCCTCCTTCCATTTCTTCATCAGCGAAGGAATTAGATAAAACGTATTCAACATCCACAGGTTTAAATGGGTTCACTTTCTGTACGAAAACGGTCCAAATTAATGCATATCCTGCTGTTAAACCTAACATAATAGCAAAGGGAATATAGATATCCGATTTATTCATGCCTGGTGGAGTGATGTACACAATCGCTAAAATAATCCCGACACTCGAAATAATTTGCGGTATAGGGAAAAAAGGCGAACGATAGGCGCGATGTAAGTCAGGTCGACGAATACGCAATAACACCACTGAAATCGTTACCAGCAAGTAAGCCGTGCCCCAAGAACACACCGCCGCCAGTACCAATGGAATGATACGGTCAAGGTCGCCTTGAATCGCAAAAGCGTGCAAACATGGGATCATTACAGCCACTAAAATACCGAATACTGGAGTTTTGAAACGTGGATGTAAATAAGCAAAGATGCGTGGTAATGCCCCATCAAGTGCCATTCCATAAAGAATGCGAGGAACCGCTGCCATTAACGTATTGATGGTCGCTCCACCAGCCAGTAATAACGCGATACCTATCCAGTATTTACCAAACTCCCCCATGACAATTTCAGCGAATGCAGGGATTGCCATCGGTGTTTCAAGTAAACGCGTACCTGTCTGCGGGTCAACGACCACATTTTCCACTTGGTTCGCTAGTGCAGCACCGAATAACACCATACAGAGTGCGACACAAAATAAACCCGTTGTCATCGCACGGGGAATCACTTTCGCGGAATTTTTAATTTCAGGTGCCATTGGGGTCACTAGCTCACAACCCACAAACATGAACATTGCCATACCAACAAAGCTCAGTATTAGTGTTGGGTCCGTATTGAGTGGCTGACCAAACCAGCCGTCCATATCCACATGAAATGGCAATAACAGCCCACTCACACTAAAAATCACTAACGTGGACCACATGGCAAATGTCAGTACAACCTCGACCTTACCAAAGGCTTCAATACCAAATGCGTTTAAGATACCAAACGTGACAACCAGCCCAACACCAACCATCCAAGATGAGTTACTGGTCTCTAAGACCGTGTTGAGATGTTCAAAATTAACGAGAGCCATAATCCCTGACAGAATAGTTTCGGCAGTTCCTGCAAACACATGCACAATCAAGTAAGCCGAAAGCGCACCTGTTATCGCCCAAAAACGCCCCATCCCACAAGATATATAGTCATATACTGAGCCTGACGTTGGTAAAATTGCCGCAGCCTCCGAAAATGTGGTTAGCTGAGCTTGCATCATAATGAAACTAAGTAGTACCGCTAAAGCAAACGTATCGCCACCTATACCGAATCCACTCGTGACGGTTAAAATAACAGGACTGGCCATAATCAAGCCAGCAGAACTCGCCAAGGTGGTCGGAAAGCCAACTTTCCCTTTTTCTAAATGTGTCGATAATTTTGAGGATAAATTCATCTTGCTTCCCTCTCGCTCTCTATCCAACCATTGATGTGAATTTTTTGTAAAAATAAAGTAACTTCATATCCACTATAGAAATAAGCTTAAATCGGCTGCTATCGTTCTAAAGGACGATACCCAGAGAGAGGGGAAATAAAGTATAGCTCGCGAAAAGTACCCATATTTTTAAGAACAAAAAAAATAATTAAAGCAATATCAACATGTAGCAAACAAATCACTTGTTAATATATTAATAAATATCTGTCTAAAGATACCAAAAAGCAGAAAACCAATATTCATGAGGTATTCATGAGTTTTAAATACTGCTATCAACTTCACGTTATTAACATGTTTATTTTATGTTAAATTAATTAAGAGGCATGATAATAATTCGATTAGTACACAAGGGAATATGATGAATTCACCATTATTCGAGCCTCATCAACAAACATTGATTGATTGCTGCCTAAATACCATTGCACATATTATTCCGGTTTCTGCATTGGTGTATTACCTCGTGAATGATCACTGCCAACCAGACAACTACGTTCTTCACGGGATACCGGCAAAAATGCACGAAGAATATCTCGCTTATTTTCACCAATTGGATCCTTTACACCCTGACCATTTTCGCAGCGATGATTTACGCTTAGTGAGAATGGATCCTGAAATACGCCAGCAAAATCAAGCTTTTTTCCATGATTTTATGCGGCCAAATAACATGACTGATATGGCTGAAATATTTATTCGTCGTAAAAATAAAATTATTGCGGGGATTTCAGTGCTGCGAGACAGTCCATTTAGCCAACAAGAAATCATGCGATTAAACACTATCTTACCTGTCGCTGAGCTGATGACATTTGATGTACTACCTGATTCATTAGTGGCTTATACCCCCAAAGAACAAGAAATTATCCATTTAGTACGAGAAGGTGCGAGCAATAAACGAATTGCACTATTACTGGGGGTTTCGCTATCAACAGTGAAGACTCACTTACGCAATATCTTCACTAAAGCAAATGTGACTAACCGAACCGAGCTTGTTTCATCCGGGTTTATCATTCACCAAGAAAAATGACAATAAATCTAACGGCCACCCGCCGCATCAATAATTGAACCTGTGACATAAGAAGATGCACCACTTAACAGCCATACGATGATTTCAGCAATCTCATGTGGTTCCCCTCCTCTTTTCATCGGTATTTGTGAAGCAACTCGGTCAACTCGACCTTCCTCACCGCCATCTTTGTGCATTTGAGTATAAATATAGCCGGGTCGAACGCCATTAACACGTATTCCTAATCCTGCAAGCTCAAGTGACAACCCTTTTGTGATCGAATCTACTGCGCCTTTAGAGGCGGCATAATCAATATATTCCCCTGCTGCACCTAAACGCGCAGCCGCAGATGAAACATTCACAATGGCTTTATCTTTGAATTGATTAAAATGGTAGGCATGTTTAATAAACTCTCGACAACAAATCAGTAATCCTGTCACATTCGTGGCCAACACCTGATTAATACGCGCTGCAGTCAGCATTTCTGTACGGCACTGCTGAAATAAAATTCCAGCATTATTCACTAAGTAATCTAAATCGCCATACTGTTCTTTGATGATTGTAAATAATTTAACAGCGTCATTTTCATCACTGATATCACATTGCAACGCATTCGCCATCCCCCCCGCCGATTGAATCTCTTGTACAACTTCATCAGCCGCTTGTTGGTCGCTTTTATAGTTAATCAGTACATGCATTCCAAGACTGCCCAATTGAATCGCTGTGGCTCTCCCAATCCCTCGGCTGCCACCTGTAATCAACACTTTCTTCATACTGTTACCTATAATGGATAATAACGAGCTTTCATCATAACCACGAATAAGCCATGGTATCTATAAAATACAAAAAAAACCCGGCACGATGGCCGGGAAATGTTGATTAATTGAATATAAATTGAACACTAATAACGCACCATGACAGATTTTAACTCTGTGTAATACTCAATAAAGGCACTACCAAATTCACGACCAATACCTGATGACTTAATGCCACCAAATGGCACTGCAGGATCAAGGAAAGTATGCATATTCACCCATACAGTTCCCGCTTCAATGCGTGAAATCATGCGCATTGCTTTACTAAGATCATTTGTCCATAAACTCGCAGCTAAACCAAACGGAGTACTATTCATCATATCAATAAGTTCTTCTTCATCATCGTAACTCAAGAAAGTCCCTATTGGTCCAAATGTTTCCTCTTTCATTAACACATCATCTGGACTACTAGCACGAATAATGGTTGGAGGCACAAAATACCCAGCACCTGCAATGGGTTGGCCACCATAAATAATTTCACTGCCCTCTTGGCGAGCTTTTTCAAACAAACCTAAGATTTTTTCATAATGCGCTTTATTGGCCAGCGGCCCCATTTCGGTTGTTTCATCCAATGGAGAACCGACTTTCATCGCAGACAAACGCGTTTTTAGTTGCGCTAATACTTCATCCATCAATTTAGATGGAATATAGAACCGCTCAGCAGCTGCGCAAATTTGCCCTTGATTTAGATATCCCGCTTCAATAATCCCATTAACAATTTTTTCAACCGGGAGGTCAGCTAAGAACGCAGCACCATTTTTCCCACCAAGCTCCAGTGTTACTCGGGTTAACTTACCTTCCATCGCTGAACGCCCTACCGCCAGCCCAGTTGGTACAGACCCCGTAAATGTCACTTTAGAACAAAGTGGATGATGAATCAGTGCCGGCCCAACTTCACGACCACCACCATTCACGATATTAATTACACCGTCAGGAATTCCCGCCTCTTTTGCCAATTCCACCACTCTTAGCATAGTTAGTGGGGTAAATTCACTTGGTTTCAACACAATCGTACAGCCACATGTTAAAGCAGCCGCTAATTTCCAAATGGAAATCATGATAGAAAAGTTCCAAGGAATAATACCAGCTACAACACCAACAGGTTCACGCTGGGTAAATGCAGAATATTTCTCACCATTAAAAGAAGGCAATGAAACATTCAATGTTTCCCCGCTGATTTTCGTCGCCCAACCGGCAAAATAACGCAAAAACTGCGCAGATGACCCCACTTCAAGAAAACGAGATAATTGAATGGTTTTACCTGAACATAACGTTTCTAACTGGGCTAATTCTTCAAGGTGCTTTTCAAGCAGGTCAGCAAGGCGGTTTAAGCAATTCCCTCTTTCCATTGGTGTCGTGTTTGCCCAAACCCCTTTAAATGCAGTATGAGCCGCATCCATTGCGGCATCAACTTCCGCTAAAGTTCCTTCTTTTACTTTAGCAATAACCTGTTCAGTGGCTGGGTTAACAACATCAAAAAAAGTATCGCCCTTGCCAGAAACCGGTAACCCGTTGATAAAATGACCGTGCTGACGCTTCAAAAACTCACTGACTTCTGGTAATAGGGTTAACTCGCTCATTGTTATCACTCCACTCAATAGAAATTAATTAGGCATTTACACAAGCTAAGTAATGTTTTACGAAGCGTGGTGTATCAATTTCCCATAAAACCTCGGTACCTTTCGCGGCAAACCAGGTATCGCCTTTATGGTATTCAACCGTTACACCGGTTTTTACATCCGTTAACTTCACCGAACCTTCGTGGACTGTCGCCATTTCATCAAATGGATATACCATTTTGAACTTGCCTTTAGTACAAGCAAAAATACCGCAGGTCAGGTTATCCGTTGGTTCACCGTGGATCATGGCAACACTCGCTTGAGGATCGCCTTCAACAACCACAGAGCCTAAATTTGTCACGCTACCAATATTCAATAACTCTGGTAGGGGTTTGTTTAACAGTAATGGACTAATCATAATTTTTACCTTTAATCGATTTAAATAAACTAGTTAGGTGGATAGCGAATTAGCGACGACCTTGCCAATAACCGGATGTCTGATGCATTATTTTTGCCAACGAAACAATCACATTACGTAAACTATCTTTACCAATAATATTGGCGTGCGGGATAGAACTCATTAAGTCATAACGATGAGAACCTTCCACCATCCCTTCAGCAAGAACTTTGCACACAATCTGGCTTGGCGTAACACCAAAACCTGAATAGCCCTGTGCATAAAACACATTTTTGTGTTGTGGTAATGAACCAATTTGTGGAAATAAATTTGCACTACATGCCATTGGTCCACCCCAAGCTAATTCAATTTTGACATCTTTGAGATAGGGAAAGACTTTTAGCATTAGGTTACGATTCCATGCTTTAAGGTCAGATGGAATGTATTCAAGAAAATGAGTGGAACTGCCAAATAGTAGGCGATTCTCATTCGTCACCCGGTAGTAATCTATTACAGGACGAATATCACTATAAGCACCACGGATTGGGCTAATTCGCTCGATTAATTCATCAGGCAGCTCTTCCGTCATTAATTGATATGCGTAAGTATTAATAGTTTTAGGGTAAATCGTCGGCTCAAGGCCATTTAAAAATGAATCGCAAGCCCACAGCATTTTCTGTGCTTTAACCGTTCCCATCGCAGTTCTGACTTTGATGGTATTACCATATTCCACATTTAATACTTGGCTATTTTCAAATATTTTAGCGCCATATATTTCACTAATCGCTTTCGCTTCACCCAATAATAAATTCAATGAATGAACATGACCGCCACCCATGTGTTTGATCCCACAGGTATAAGCATCAGAACCAATAATCTGTTTTAGTTCTGAGCCACTGTAAAATTCAATTTCCTCATCAGGATCAACTGACTTGAAATCTTTTAGCCAACTGTGTAGGGTCTTTTCTTGGCGCTTATTACTTCCTAAGTATGCGTAACCACGGCAAAAATCTGCATCAATATCATATTTAGCGATGCGATCACGCATGATCCCTGCGCCCATATTGCTGAGTTTAAAAATCGTTTCTAAACCCTCTGGCCCGACATATTTTTTAATTGCATCGATGTCATGGCCAATGCCTGCCATTACTTGCCCGCCATTGCGCCCTGAACCACCGTAGCCAAGGTGCCGTCCTTCCAAAATAGCGATATTGGTAATCCCTTTCTCACACAGCTCAAGCGCAGTGTGGATCCCAGAAAAGCCACCACCAATAATCACCACATCAACATCAAGATCTTCCTTTAGCGTAGGAAAACGTAAGTCATACTTTTTAGTTGCAGCATAGTAAGTCAATGATTCTACTTGGTTATTCATTATGGATACCCTATTTAGTATCTTTCGATAACTCGATTATCTTAACCTTACATTAACAATTACATAGCCCTTTAGGGACATTCGAAACATAAAGTTAACAATTGTGACGCAAGTAGAATATTTAAATAATAATAAAATTTCAAAAAAAATAAAAAATAATCTAAAAATCAAACAATTAATAAACCATTCTTATGTTAATAATAATGATTATTAATTTAATTTTAGTTCATACAAATCATCTAGACAAAAATAAAAAAAATAATGCAGTAATAAAAAAGATAACAAGCCATAAAATGCTATTAAATCACTAAGTTAAAATAAATATAAAAACACATTATACTTAGCTTAACCTATTCATTAACAAGTTAAATAATTCAACCTGTGAATTAATACTTAGTTTTTGATAGATATTTTTACGATGATTTTTCACTGTTCCTAAACTAATGAAAAGCATCTGTGCAATTTGTGGTGAACCTTTACCTGCTAAGATTAATTCGACAACTTCACACTCTCTTGGTGTCAGCCCAAATCGTGTTTGCATATCAGTATGTTGATAGTGGTTCGACACCGAAGAAGGAGAAACGTCTTTATGAAGTCTGACCATACTACGAATGATATCGAAGGCGTCTTTAAGTGGCGCTTGCGTATATTTGCCTGAGAAAAAAGGCCTATCTTCATTACCAAAAAAAATGCCTAATTGCCTGTCAGTTGAAATATCTAATAGCAACCCAGCTTCATCACACCACCCTGTCTTACGATAAAAATTGAGATAATAATCTGTATGGTAAAACCCTTTAGGAGCGAGTTCTTTTAATGTTAATACTTTGGAAGCCCCTCCCTTTTGGATTTCTTGGTAGAATGGGTCCATTAAATAAGCACCTCGTTGATAGATTCTATTAATACTATCGCTATTGCGGCGCTCTACTTTAGAAAGAAATCGGGGTGGAGCTCCTTTTTCAAAGGAGTAAACAATCGCATTATCGAATGCAATAAATGAAGATAACCATGATAATAAATTAGGATAAAATTGGTTAGTTGCAACAGAATCAATGACATCAGGTAGTTTTTCCAGATAGCTCTCCATTCTGCCTCCACAATTATTAACTAATTAATAAAACCCCTCTAGGCGGTTTCATTTATATTGCTTAAAACTTCATAAAGAACACATTATCTTTATAAACTCAACACGATTGTTATTAATATGTTAATCACATCACTCTCTATTAGTAACCCTAATGAATAATTTCATTACATTAGTATTCATAAAAATAGAACTTACATCACATAAAAATAAATTCATCCATATATTATGTTAATTAAAAGTAAATAACCTAATAAAAGGAGAAATAATGTCTAGCAATAAAATTATTATCGATTGTGACCCTGGCCATGATGATGCAATGGCAATTTTCTTAGCATTAGGCAATTCAAATGTAGAGTTACTTGCGGTAACGACGGTTGTCGGAAACCAAACTTTAGACAAAGTTACTTATAATGCACGCGCAATTATGGAATTCGTTAGTGCAAATGATATCCCTATCGCTGCTGGTTGCTCTAGGCCACTAGTGAGAACAATACAAACTGCCCCAGAAGTTCATGGAACAACAGGACTGGACGGCACTCACCTCCCTGAGCCCAAATTACCTATTGACCAACGCCACGCTGTGGACTTAATTATTGATACGCTCAAATCACATCCCCCTAAAACAGTTACTCTCGTCCCTATTGGAGGACTCACAAATATTGCTTTAGCCGTGAGAAAAGCACCTGAAATTGTAGAATTAGTAAAAGAAATTGTTTTAATGGGAGGAGGCTACCATACAGGAAACCGTACTGCAGTCGCTGAATTCAATATCCTTATAGACCCTGAAGCTGCTCATATCGTGTTTAATGAAACTTGGCCTATCACTATGATTGGGTTGGACCTTACACACCAAGCAAGGCCAGACAACCAAATAATGGAAGCAATTGCAGCGTTAAATACACCTGTAAGTGATTTTGTTGTTGAATCTCTAAATTACTACACGGCAGGTTACCGTAGACGTAATGGCTATACTGACCATGCCCCTGTTCACGACCTATGCGCTGTTGCTTATGTTATCGACCCATCCATAATGGAAACGATTAAGGCTCCAATTGATATCGAGCTACAAGGCGTTCTAACAACAGGTATGACAGTGACTGACTTTCGCCACCCAGCTAAAGCAGATTGCCATACACAAGTCGCCACAACATTAAATAACCCTCAGTTATGGGATATGTTTATTGCATCTCTAAAGCAACTAGAAAAATAAAAACAAAAAGGTAGCTTATAAAAACAGCTACCTTTTCAGAAGATTATGATTTGATAATTTCTTTTAACTTAGTGTAGCGTCTAATTAATCGCCATTTTAATTTTACTGTTGTTGCATGCGCCCACACTATTTGCCAATAACCCTTATCAAAAAATAGTTGTACCATTTCCTTCTGTACATCAGGTGATTTAATGGCTAATAGCGCTTGAATCACCCCTAACCCCTCCTTTCCTACCTGCCATAAGCAAGCTGGTGCCTGTTTAACTTGTTCAGGATAACGCTGGTAAATATTTAGAAGCATATCAATAATCTTCAAATACGTTTTTATCTTGCGAACAGAGCGTTCATCACCACTCAATGAATGCGAAACAGATTGGTTATGGATTAAATATCGGTAGTATTGTTCATTAATAAATTGCACGCGCTTCGCCACGAGTAAAACTTCCGTCGTCCAAGGGATGTCTTGATGATGTAACTTAGGTTCAAAGAAAAATTTGTGTTGGCGCAACATGTCTAAACGATATAAATTCAGCCAAGTTACATGCAAAAATTTGCGTGAGCTTAAGCCTATTTCAAGCCATTCAGGGCCTGAAATTACCCCAGTTGACGGAACTTTATTCGGTGGGAAAATTGCCTTTGGTGCATCACCATTAGTATAAACATAAGTCCCATTACAGGTTGCAACATCGAGGTCATTTGATAATGCGATTTCTAATAAACGCCCATACATTTGAGGGCTAATTTCATCGTCAATATCAGGGAATGTAATATATTTTCCCGTAGCCTCAACCATTCCCGTATTACGGGCAACTGATACGCCTTGATTCTCTTGATAAAGCACTTTTAAATGTACAAATTTATCTGCGTAAGACTTAATGATGTCTTCACTTTTATCTTTAGAGCCGTCATTAACAACGATCAACTCCCAATTTTCTAGCTTTTGCGCAATTAAGCTATCAAAAAACTGAGGTAAAAATTTTTCACCATTATATACAGCAACGACAATACTCAAAGCTGGCTGAGAAGACATGTATTAACCCTATACCAATCTATTAAAAATTATTCATAAGCTAAATAATTAAACCAAATATAAAGCAAAGTAGCAGATAGCAATATGTTACTTCGCTAAAATTAATAATTTAGAAAAGAAAAAATCACATTGGTTCCATTGTCATAAAAATTTAATAATTTAATAATTTAAAATTCAGATTTATCAATCTGCAATGGAATTATCTTATTTGTAAGTATGATTTATATTGTAATGAACTAATTATCCATTAATTGACCTAATAAACATTAATGACACCTTAAAAAATATTGAGGATATCCTTGTGGCTGGAAGTAGCTTACTCACATTACTTGATGATATTGCCGCTGTGCTAGACGATGTTTCAGTCATGACAAAAATGGCTGCCAAAAAAACATCCGGTGTTTTAGGTGATGACCTCGCACTAAACGCCCAACAAGTCACAGGTGTTCGTGCAGAGAGGGAAATTCCTGTTGTTTGTGCCGTCGCTAAAGGGTCATTTGTTAATAAATTAATACTTGTTCCTTTAGCGTTGTTAATCAGTGCGTTTATCCCTTGGGCTATCACGCCTCTACTCATGATTGGTGGAGCCTATCTTTGTTTTGAAGGAGCAGAAAAAATCACTCATAAGCTATTGCATTCTAATGCAAAAGATTCTCTTCCCCAACACCAATTGCAATTATCAGCAGAAGAACTTAAGGAATTTGAAAGTAAAAAAATCAAAGGGGCTATTCGTACCGATTTTGTTTTATCAGCTGAAATTATTGCCATCACACTCGGCATTGTTTCCACCACCTCTTTTATCAACCAAGTGGCCGTACTCTCTATCATTGCTATCGTGATGACTGTCGGTGTATATGGCTTAGTTGCAGGTATTGTAAAATTAGATGACTTAGGCTTTTATTTACAGAAAAAAACCTCTTCTTTATTAAAAAAATGTGGTAATTCCTTAATTTATGCGACTCCTTATCTGATGAAAACATTATCTATTGTAGGAACAGCTGCGATGTTTATGGTCGGTGGAGGTATCCTAACGCACGGTATCAGCTATATTTCAGAATGGATTACCGAAATATCCTTTACCGCAACCTTAACACCTATCATTGGTAGTACTATGCAGTTTATCTTACCGACCATAATTAATTTATTTTTTGGGCTAGTAACCGGCCTAATCCTTGTCGCGATAATCTCACTATTCAAAAAAATTAAAAAAGCCTAAAACAAAAAGGTAGCTCTATCGATTAGAGCTATCTTTACTCCTGCCATTCGATAGTTTTTCAGTAACATTTTTCGATATGTATTATTTTACATATTGATTTTCATCGATATTTAAACTGATCTAAATCAAAGGAAATTCATCTTTAATTTAAGCTATAATACGTAGCCGCGTTCTAGACTGAATCAAATTTAATCTTATATATCAATAAATAAAAGTAAAAAACTTAAAGAGAAATTTCATTTTCTATTTTCTATTTTGTTATAACACCAGAAAATTACTACCAAAGTAGTATATTTAATATTCGCCCCTTTATGAACAATACTAGAACTATGCATTTTAAGTTCGCTAGCACGACTCTTTAAGGAAGTGACACATGCCCACACTGTATCGTCGATTTTCAATTATTAACCAAGTGATCGGCCTTATGCTACTGATTGCGATCTTAGGAATTATTGGGATGACGATTTCCAATCGAATGATTATAAGTGTACAAGGTAATGCTCACGCAATAAATAAATCAGGTTCACTACGAATGCAGAGCTACAGATTACTTTCTCTCGTCCCTCTGAATACTCAAAATCAGCGTTATCTCGACGCATTAGAATCTGACCTCATTAGCCCAGAACTGACTCAAGTTGTAAAAATTGAAAGCTTAACTCCTCAATTTGATGAGCTCTATAATTACTGGTTACATATCTTACGACCTTCATTAATGGAAGCAAATACGCCTAACGATGCAAGATACGAAGTTATATCATTTGTAAGTAAACTTGATGAGTTGGTTCATAACATTGATGAAAAAACAGAAAGAAAGATTGCTTATGTTGCTATGACACAACTGATTTTTATTAGCTTAGTCTTCTTATTACTCATGGGAACCATCTGGCACCTAAGACGAAAAATTTATTACCCATGGGTTAAATTATTATCAATGGTCAATGCGATTGGACGAAAAGATTTTAGCCAACGCTACCCAAAAAATAATAGGCAAGATGAATTAAATGCGTTAGGAGAAACGCTGAACCAGATGTCAGATGAATTAGCGCTAAGCTATCATCAACTTGAAGAAAGAGTTGCAGAAAAAACTGCAGATTTAATCACAAAAAATAAGGTGTTATCTTATTTATATCAATCAAACCAAATTCTTCATTCGTCAGATCCCCTCTATTTACGATTACAAAAAGTCCTTATTGAACTAGAAAACATTACCATACTCAAAAATCTAAGTTTACGGTTGTATGAAGAGAGTAATGAAGCATATTTTCATGAAATATGTTGCCATTCAACCGGATTATCTGAAGCGAAAACAACGCAGCTAAAACAACAAATTTCAATCGATAAACCTCTCAGCTTACAATGGGATTTATCAGACAATATGCATCGTTATGGCGTTATTATTGGTGAGATTGAAGATAATCAAATACTTTCAGACGAACAAAACAACCTTGTTTCTGTTCTAGCAAAACAAATCTCTGGTATGCTCGCGATGGAGCACCAAATAGAACAACAACAACAATTGCTTATCATGGATGAACGCTCTGCAATTGCACGCGAACTTCATGACTCTATCGCTCAGTCTTTATCTTGTTTGAAAATGCAAATTAGCTATCTGCAATTACAGCCTGAACCATTACCAGAAAAACCTCAACAGTTGTTAACGGAAATGCGCAGCGAAATTAATACCGCATATAGCCAACTGAGAGAGCTATTAACCACATTTAGACTTAAATTAATGGAACCTGGCTTACTTCCCTCATTAGAAAGTACCATTAATGAATTTAGCGAACGTATGGGGTATACAGTAACCTTAAATTACGACCTACCCGCAAAGAGTATTTCACCACACCAATCTATTCATATTATACAAATCGTCCGAGAAGCATTAACTAATATTCTAAAACATGCTAATGCAACATCGGCTGAGGTTTCATTAAAACAGTATGATGGTATTGTTACTATTACCATTACCGACGATGGTGCAGGGATCACGTCAAACACTGATAAACTTAATCATTATGGGCTTATTATTATGAGAGAAAGAGCATTAAGCCTTAATGGTAACTGTTATATTACACCTAGGCTTCAAGGTGGAACAGAGGTAAAAGTTACCTTTCCTTTATCTGACGCTTAACATACCGGAAAATCATCTATGGAAAATACAAATATAGTAAACGAAAAATCAACCATTCTACTTATTGATGATCATCCGATGCTAAGAAATGGAGTCAAACAGTTGATTAGTTTGGAATCTTCATTACAAGTTATCGGTGAAGCAGGAGATGGTAAAACAGGTATACAGATCGCTGAAGAGCAAGATCCTGATCTTATTTTACTGGATCTCAACATGCCAGGAATGAATGGTTTTGAAACTCTTGATGAACTTAGAAAAAGAGAACTATCCGGTAGAATTATTCTTTTTACTGTTTCTAATTATAGTGATGACTTAGTCAATGCACTAAAAAGAGGAGCTGATGGTTATTTACTTAAAGATATGGAGCCTGAAGAGCTTATAGTCGCCCTAAAAGAAGCCGCTAGCGGTAAGCTAGTTGTTAGTCCAACATTAGCATCTGTACTGGCTGAATCACTCAGAGACAATACCACACAGGATGATAATAATATAACTTCATTAACACCAAGGGAAGCCGATATTCTAGAACTGATCTCACAAGGCTTATCAAATAAAATGATAGCTCGTAAACTAGATATTGCAGAAAGCACAGTAAAAGTACATGTTAAACATTTACTTAAAAAGCTCAATTTAAAATCAAGGGTTGAAGCCGCTGTTTGGGTGTTACAACAAAAATAATTTTTAATCTCACAGCTATATAACCTTATAATAGCTGTGAGCTTTGAAAAAATCATGTTAACTAATAAACAGCTCTAATATGCAAACTTATATTTTTAATTATACTAAACTAGTGTAATAATTTTTATGACGGAAAATAATATAAATGGAAGATGAATTAATTTTAGTTAATGAACATGATGAACCTGTTGGTGTTATGTCAAAATTATTGGCACATCAACTCGGTTATCTACATCGAGCATTTTCAGTATTTATCTTTAATGAGCAAAATGAGCTATTAATTCAACAACGGGCTCTTCATAAATATCATTCAGCAGGGCAATGGGCAAATTCTTGCTGTAGTCATCCTAAACCTAATGAGGATACTCAGAAAGCAGCTGAACGTAGGCTTCAAGAAGAGCTAGGCTTTGTCACTCCATTGACATATGCGGGTTCCTTAATTTATAAAGCTGATGTTCAGGGAGGCTTAATTGAACATGAATATGACCATATTTTTATTGGTTATTATAACCAATATATTCAACCAAATAGGGAAGAAGTCTTATCTATAAGGTGGATAAGTCTTCCTCAATTAAAACAAGAGATCGTTCTTACCCCTGAAATATTTACACCATGGTTTAAAAAAATATTGGAAGAATTTCCTTTATCAAACATTTTAAATAAATGAATTTGTAATAACTTGATTTATAATATAAATTTTAACATATAACTTGAATCATAAAAAATATTTATATAAAATCACATATCATAAAAAATACATTATAGACGAGAAAATAATTCAATTATCAATTTCATATAAATAATGCTAATTTAACCTCAATTTTCAACGTAGGCTAACTAATCTTTTTCATTGTATTATTTTTAATACTTAATATTGTCATTATTATTTATTCATTGAATATAGTTGCATTTTTAATAAACTTTACTGGTATATTTCTATAGTAAGTAATCACTTAAAACTTACTGCGACCTTATTCATTATGTTTTATTAATCCCTTTTCCCCGATATATTTTTAATTGCTATAACAAGTGAGTTGTTACTCATTACTTTGTATCCACCATTAGCATTCACCACATAAATATCTAGAGTACAACCTCTTGATTTAATTCTCCTCCTCCTATTTCCCCATACTCCTTTGCTAATCAAATAGAGGTTAGTTGTCTCTATAACAAGTTAGTTGTTGCTCATTATTTTAATTAACGCTATTCCATTCATAATGAAAATAGGTTAAGCCATCAACCCACTATATCCATAGGTTTTACTAAAACTCTGCGACCCATCAAAAAAACCGTGAGCTGTTACTTACTACTTTACACCTCTCATTAGCATTCACCCTCTAAATACATTGAAGATGCAATTTAATTTTTCCCAACTACAACTACAACTACAACTACAACTACACTTTTTATTTCTCCATCGCTTTATATCTAGGTTCTTTATCACCTCACACTCCTTTGCTAACTAAATAGAGATGAGCTGTTACTCACTACTTTGACTCAAGCCATTCCATTCATCGCGGTGATAGGTAAACCCCCCGCTATATCCATGGGTTTTACTAAAACTCCACTCCCCACCAAGCAACTTGTGAGCTCTTACTTACTACTTTGTATCTCTCATTAACATTCAACCTCTAAATGCATTGAAGATGCAATTTAATTTTTCCCAACTACAACTACACTTCTTATTTCTCCATCGCTTTATATCTAAGTTCTTTATCACCCCACACTCTTTTGCTAATTAAATAGAGGTGAGTTGTTACTCACTACTTTGACTCAAGTCATTCCATTCATCGCAATATTAGGTAAACCACCAACTCACTATATCCATTGGATTTTACTAAAACTCTGCTACCCACCAAACAACTTGTGAGCT
>NZ_JAMPPR010000028.1:0-2442 GCF_028481645.1 Providencia sp. PROV141
GACCCTTGCATGGTTGCCGGGCGAAGAAGGGCAAAAAGACCTTGTTAAATGGTTTGATGAGGGAGTGCCACGCTTTTACAAAATCTTGTACCCAAATGGTACTCTGGACTTATTTAAGGGTTGGATTAGCAGCCTAGGTAAATCCATTCCGATTAAAGAAACCATGACGCGCACGGTAAAAATTAAAAATACCGGCCGCCCAACCATGGCAGAAGAAATCCCCCCAAAACCAGCGGGTAAAACAGTTACTCAACCAAAAGAGTAATAAATATTTAAATCAATCAAATAGCCACAGAAATGTGGCTTTTTATATGCATTTCACCCTGTGCACCGAAAGCACATTCACATGTTAAACATCGAGCCAAAATTTAGGTAATGAGCCTTTGAGGGGATCAGTTATAGCTGGTGTCGCTTCGATGGGCTGGTTTCCTATTTCGGCAAGGGTTCATTACTAAATAAGGTAAGCACCATGAAAGAATTATCAGTTTTTAATACACCAGTAAGAGTGGGTGATGATGGATATATATCAATCACTGATATTTGGAAGGCTGCAAAAGCATCAGGCATGAAAGTAGATAACTTACGGCCAGTTGACTTCCTAAGAAGCTCAGTAACTCAGTCATTTATCAATGAGTTAGTAAAAGGTGGAAATTCTACACCTTTTATAATCTCTAAAGGCCGTAATGGTGGAACATTTGCAACTAAGTTTTTGGCCTATGAATATGCAGGATATATCGACCCTGCATTTAAAGTTGGTGTTTACACCGTCCTAGATAAATATTTTTCAGGTGAGTTAATTTCAGTTGCTAGCTTTATGGCTGAAGCGAATATGGCTGCATATGTTTACAACCAAGAGGCCGCAATAGTTAGTGATTGTGGTCGAACAATGAATTATTGGGGTAGAGGGGGTAGAAAAGCTCACTTGCTACACAATAAACAAGAAGCAGAAAATAAACTGCAAATTGCACTGGATTATAAATAGGTCGCTCAGCGGCCTTTTTTATTATTAACGAAAAGGTATCGATATGTTTTTAAAGAAAAAAGAAATCAAAATTGGTGAAGAAGTTATCATTCTTTCTGAATTAACTGCCCTGCAGCGTGCTGAGTATTTTGAATTATTAGTCCATCAAGAGAGTGAACTTGAAAACCTCAAAGGTCACGCGCTGGGAGCTAAAGCAAATCGACATGGCGTTGAGCAACTTACATGGATTGTCTCTCGCTCGATTTGGAACACTGATAGAAATCGCGACATTGAAACCATCTATCAGGAAATACTCGATAACTGGGGTGATTCAGCCTTAAAAGCCGCATTTGATACCGCCTCTAAACTAAGCGGCATGAGCAATGACAGCGACCCTAGTGAAAAAGAAGGGCAAGAAGCGCAGGAGC
This sequence comes from Providencia sp. PROV141, assembly GCF_028481645.1. Taxonomy (NCBI): domain Bacteria; kingdom Pseudomonadati; phylum Pseudomonadota; class Gammaproteobacteria; order Enterobacterales; family Morganellaceae; genus Providencia; species Providencia sp. PROV141. The sequence continues at coordinate 1,390 of NZ_JAMPPR010000028.1, forward strand.
CTGAATCACTGGAAAAGTAGTCGCGCGTGAACGTGTGTTTGCTTTGCGACTGGCGCGTGAATTTGGGCGACCTGACTGGCGACGAATGCTAGATGAAATCAGTGCAACCGAGTATAGCGATTGGACCGACCATTTCAGCAAAGTACCGTTCACGCCTCAGCTTATTGATACCGAATTTGCTGCATTACAGAAAACCGTATTTCAGACCATGTTTGGTGGTGATACTGAGTTAACCGATTTTATGTTACTGACCGATGTAGAGGCGAGTGATACAGAAATGTCAGACGAAACACTGCAGACAATCGGCGAGGGAATTGTCGGAGGGGTGCGATATGAGCAACCAAATAGCGGATCTTGAGATTAAGATTGGCGCGAATACAACCGAATTCCTTGAGAAAGCTGGACGTGTTGAGCGTGAATTAAATAAGCAGGAGCGTGATGACCAGCGATTTGCGAAAATGCGTCAAGATGCATTGGACCGAATTGCAGCAAAGGAAAGTGAAAGGCAGAGGAAGCGGCAATCCCAACTCAAACAATTTAGTGATGCGTCCGCAGCAGCGCATCAACAAAAAATTTCAGAGCTTGAAGCAGAAGCACGGGCCGTTGAAAAGAATCACATAGATGTGAAGCGCATTTTTGAAGAAGAGATGCGTAAAGGAAAGCGCCCCGAATCAAATACTGGACTTGTTGCACAGTATGATGCGCAAATGGATGCATTGCAAAAGTACAATAAAGGACTTGAAGAAGCCCAAGCAATACGCCAGCGTCTTAACAGAGACTTACAAAACGGGCTCCTGGTTGGTAAAGAGTATGCGACACTTCAAAATCGAATCGGTGGGATAATTAAAACAACCACAAGAGCCGAAGAAGAGCAAACGCAGGCCAAGCAGCGTTTTATTAACAAGTTAAAAGAACAAGTGACTCAACAGAACTTGTCTCGCACTGAAATGTTACGTATTCAAGCAGCACAGCTTGGTGTTTCAAGTTCAGCTGATGTTTACATTCGCAAACTTGAAAAACAAAACGTAGCGTTAAAAGGTGTAACGATTAGCT
>NZ_JAMPPR010000029.1:0-1185 GCF_028481645.1 Providencia sp. PROV141
TCACATCTTTAATTACACCATGGAAAGTGGCCATGTTTGGTGGTGCTGGTGCATTAACGGCATTTGGTGTTGCTGCTTATCAAGGGTCTAAAGAGCTCAGCGAGTACAATAAACAGCTTATTTTAACGGGCAACTATGCCGCTAAAACCCAAGGACAGCTTAATGCGCTAGCTAAATCCCTTTCGGGTGACGGTATCACGCAGTACAAAATGGCTGATGCACTGGCGCAAGTTGTTGGCTCTGGCTCGTTTACTGGCTCACAAGTCGATATGGTCGCTGGTGTTGCGGCAAAAATGGAAAAGGCCACAGGGCAATCTATTGATGAAACTATCAAGCAATTTCAGCGACTCAAAGATCAGCCGGTTCAAGCTGTCATGGAATTGGATAAGTCTCTTCACTTTTTAACTGCAACTCAACTTGAGCAAATAACCACGCTTGAAGAACAAGGGCGAACATCTGATGCAGCTAAGATTGCGATGGAATCTTATGCTAATTCAATGAGAGACAGAACGTCTCAAATTGTTGAAAACTTAGGTTTCTTAGAATCTGCTTGGGCAGGCGTTAAAGATATGGCTGTAAGCGCATGGGATGCAATGCTTGACTTAGGAAGAGCCAAAACGCTTGACCAACAAATAAGGGAATATGAAGAAAAGCTTGTTGATTTCCAAATAAATCCTGTATCCAAAGGTCTTCACTTCAACAAAACAGGGCAAACAGCTGATGATCTAAGATATGAGCTTCTTGAGCTGAAGGAAAAAAAATATCAGCAAGACATGGAAAATGCAAGAAAGCTGTCAGAAAGAAGAGAGGAAGAGAGCCAAAAGCGCAAGATCCAAATTCAAAATGAATATGCAAACAAATTTTCTTCAAGAGAAACCCAAAGGAAGAAAGAGTTAGAAAAATTAGAGTTTGACAGAAAAGCGTTGGGAGAGGAAAAATATCAGGAATACAAGGCAGAGATTGAGCGAAAGTATGCAGATCGAAAAGTGCCGAATACACCGAAAGGTAAGGTATTTCGCCCTGATATGGGAACGCGTAACGATGAATCAGCACAAGCTGAAGTTACCTCTCTTCAGGCTCAGTTAAAGCTGCTTGAACAGCACTCCTCGACCACTGACTTTATTAGTCAGCAGCGTAAAAATTTACAGCTAGAACAAGCCAAATTTGATGTTTTAGAGGAGGCAA
>NZ_JAMPPR010000030.1:0-2519 GCF_028481645.1 Providencia sp. PROV141
TAAAAAATGGTCTTCAGACAGCGGCAATATCCGCAAAACAATAAGTGCCGAATTTGAAGAAGTGCTCTGATAGTTGAGATGATCACTTTGTGATTTATTTGCATTCTTTAAATATCATAACTCATAAGCTACCATTGACAGTTAGTGATTACACTGCAATCTAACGAGTTAAAATCATGAGCTAATTTATAAAAAAATAACAAAGGAGCTGTTGGGTAATGAATAGATTTGTATTTCTAATAATGTTATTGCCGTTTATTGTAATTGCATCAGATAATGAATCAGGAAAGGATTTTTTTATTAAAATGGTGAAAGAGGCTTGCTCTGACCATAAAGATCCTAAATTCTGTAAGTGGCAAATAGAAAATCTAAGTGCTATGACTAGCATCAGCACGCTGACATACTACAGATGTAAACTTAACAGTGAAAAAGGAAAGGAATGTGACGACTCCGTAGAAATGTTTGATTATATTCAAGGTCAATATGATAAGAACATGGCTGAAATCAAATCGGAGTAATAGCTAGATACTTTATAAACCACCCTCGGGTGGTTTTTTTATGGGCAAAATAAATGCATAACATCCCACCGGAATTGCTGATCGCGACAACTAAGCTTGAGGCAGAAGCAGAAATTATACTCTATGAAATAGACCTAACAAATATAGGTGGGATTCGGTATCGATTCCACAACGGTACCAATGAATCATCAGGACCGGTTATTTGGCAAGGCCAAGAATATGAACCTTACCCTATCATGGGAGATGGTTTTGATTTAAATGGCAAAGGCCCATCGACACGCCCAACCATTTCACTGTCTAATTTGTTTGGCCTAATCTTTGGTATCGCTAGCCGCCTAAACTCAGGGTTAGGGGGTATTGTTATTCGTCGTAAGACAACGGCACAATTCCTCGATGCAGCGAATTTTGCTGGTGGCAATGACAATGCGGATCCAACGCAAGAGCAAGTTAGCCGATGGGTGATTGAGCAGCTAACCAGTCTTAACGCTGAAACTGCAACATGGGAACTTGCCGCCCCAACGGAAACGGATGGTGCAACTTTTCCAGCTCGAGTCATTCTTTCGGATGTATGTAATTTTAGCTATCGGTCTGAAGAGTGCGGGTATAAAGGAGGACCGGTTGCTGATGAGCTCGGTAACCCAACTCAAGACCCAACTAAAGATAAATGCGGTAAGCGCCTATCTGATTGTAAATTAAGAAATAACTCAGGTCGAATAGGCTGCTTCCTCTCTTCTTCTCGCCTTAGTCAATAAGGATCTCCATGTTAGAACAAGCTATTTTGGAACATGCAAAACACATGGCGCCACAGGAATCGTGTGGCCTTGTGATTATTCAAGACGGTACCGAGATTTATATTCCTTGTGAAAACCAACATATCGATCCTGAAAATCATTTTTCAATTGCGGCCGAGGACTATATTCAAGCTAGCCAAATCGGCGAAGTCATCGCTATTGTTCATAGTCACCCCGGTGGCAATTCCTATTTAAGTACAGCAGATAGAGCGCACCAGTTAAAAACAAATCTCCCTTGGTGGTTAGTTTACGATGAAAAAATTATCAAATTTGAGTGCGTACCTAAGTTATTAGGCCGTGAGTTTATTCATGGCTCTACAGATTGTTATGGCCTATTCCGTGACGCTTACCATTTAGCCGGTTGCTCATTGCCAGATTTTGATCGTGAAGACAATTGGTGGCGGCAAGGGAAGGAGCTTTATTTAGATAACTTAGCGGAAAATGGTTTTAAGCAAGTCAAAAGAGACATTCAGCCCGGAGATATCATTTTGTGTTGCTATGCCAGTTCTCGGGCAAATCACGCCGCAATCTACTTGGGCGACCAAACTATTTTGCATCATGTTCCTAATCAATTGAGCAAGCGAGAGGTTTATAACGAAAGATGGCAACGAATGACTCACTCGATTTGGCGCTACCGCGACTGGCAACCATCCGCTTTTATGGGGATCTGCAACGATTTGGCCGTCGATTCGATTTAAATATAAAAACCGCAGCTGAAGGGCTTCATGCCTTATTTCTTCAAATTCCCAATCTAAAACAACAATTCCGTGATGGCTGGTATCAAATTCGCATTAGTGGATCCGATGTTGACCCTAGCGAATTACATCAGCGTGTCCATGAACCATTGATGGAAAATGCGGTAATTCACATTGTTCCGCGTATCGAAGGTGCAAAAACAGGTGGAGCTTTTCAGTTTATTGCCGGCGCAGCCGTTTTAGCGATTGGATGGTGGAACCCAGCAGGGTGGAGTTTTGGCGCATCGATGATGCTAGCAGGTGGCGCAATGATGATTGGTGGTATCGCTCAAATGTTAACGCCGATGCCTAAACCTGCCAACTTGTCACGCACTGAAGAAGAAAAGGGAAACACATACTTCAGTAACCTTGAAAACGCAGTCGCGCAGGGTATGGCGGTACCAATTGCATACGGTGAGATTATGTGTGGTTCAAGGGTGATTTCACAAGCGGTTGAAATTATGGATGACGGTGAT
>NZ_JAMPPR010000031.1:0-101462 GCF_028481645.1 Providencia sp. PROV141
AGTTGGCGATTTAAAGGGGGTTTATCTTAATAATACTCCCGTTATTGACTCCTCTGGTAACAGCAATGTAAACGGTATGACCGCTCAGTGGGTGTCAGGAACTTTAGAGCAACCAGCACTGGAGGGGTTTTCATCGTCATCAAGTGAAACGCCTGTCAGCATTGAAATCAAAAAAAGCACACCTGTAACTCGCACAATAACCTCACGAAATATTGACCGCTTACGGTTAACGTTTGGTACCCAAGCATTGGTTGAAGTGAAGGATAATGGGGATCGTGTTGGCACATCGGTTGAGTTACAAATTCAGGTGCAGCGTAACGGAGCGTGGGTAACTGAAAAAAATATCACTATCCGTGGTAAAAGGAGTAATTCCCCATACCTAATGGCAGTGATTATCGATAAGTTACCACCACCACCTTTTAGCATTCGCATGGTTCGCCTAACGCCAGATAGCAATAGCGATAAATTACAAAATAATACTATTTGGTCAAGTTACACCGAAATCACCGATATTAATCAAACCTATCCGGGATCAGCAGTCGCGGGTCTAACGTTTGAAAGTGAACAGTTTGGCAATCAATATCCTACACGTAACTATTTAGTTCGGGGGCTGATTGTTCAAGTGCCGAACAATTATAATCCTGAAACTCGCGTATACAGTGGCATTTGGGATGGAACGTTTAAGCCTGCGTATACCAATAATCCTGCGTGGGTATTGTATAGCTTATTAACAACGAAGCGATTTGGGCTAGGTAAAAGACTGAAAATAGCTGAGGTTGATAAGTTTGCGCTTTACGTTATTGGTCAATATTGTGATCAACTGGTGCCTGATGGCTTCGGCAATAAAGAGCCTCGAGTCACCTGCAATGCTTATATTACTGATATTCGCAAAGCTTATGATTACTTTAGTGATCTGTGCTCAATAATGCGCATCATGCCTGTGTGGAACGGGCTACAAATGACATTTGTTCAAGATCGTCCTAGTGATGTTGTTTGGCCTTACACAAATGCAAACGTGGTTAATGGTCGTTTCCATTACAGTTTTAGCCCATTAAAGGCTCGTCATACCGTTATTGAAGTACGCTTTATTGATCCGCAAAACGGCTGGAAAACCAGTGTTGAGCAAGTCTCTGATGATGCGTTGGTTGCTCAGTTTGGCCTTAACGTGCTTCGAGTTGATGCATTTGGCTGCACAAGCCGTGGACAAGCTCGGCGTTATGGTTTGTGGATATTATTGACGGAAAAATTAGAGACCCAAACTGTTGAGTTTGAAGTGGGCGCGGAAGGGCTACGGCATACTCCTGGTGACATTATCGAAATTATGGATAACGACTGGGTGGGTGGCGAGGACCCTATTGGCGGTAGGCTCATTGCCATCGATGCCACTCAAAAGATTTTAACGCTTGATAGAGAAGTCACAAAACCTAAATCTGGTACCGCTTTTATTTCATTAATGAATGCCACTGGCCGTTATGAGCGCGTTAAAGTGACAGGGTACTTAGGCAACCATCGAATTAAAGTTGAATCGGTACCAAAAGGTGTCGCCACAAAATCGGTATGGGGTATTAGCCAGCCCGATTTGGCTCGTCGTTTATTTAGGGCGATTACGATTTCTGATAAGGGTGATGGCACCTACGGTGTTATTGCAGTTCAGCATGTTCCCGAAAAAGAGGCTATGGTTGATCAGGGCGTAAAATTTGAGCCATTGCCTGATACACCGCTGGGCGGTTACATCCCTCCGGTTGAAAACCTTTCCGTAGAGATCAGCGCTGATAGTGATAACTGGCAAGTGGAAGCCAACTGGACAACTGCAACGGCGCTTCGTGGTGTTGATTTTATTCTCAAATTAACCCAAGCAGGGCGTATTGTTGGTACCGCTAAAACCCAAGAAAACCGTTATCGTATTGGTAATTTACCGCAAGGTAATTACCTACTCTCTGTCGCACCGCAAAATAAAGATGGGCAAAAGGGCGAACAAGCCTCGGTCTCATTTGATATTAATCCACCGCCACCGCCGTCTTATATCGATGTTGAGCCGGGCTTTTTCAGTTTAGGGATTATCCCTCATGTGGGTGGGCAAAATGCCCTACGCCTGCAGTATGAATTCTGGTTTTCTGAAAAGCAGATCGCCAATATCAATGAAGTTGAGCTATTAGCTGAATATCTTGGCAACGGCACGATGTGGGTTATCCAAGGAAGAAAGCTTAAAGCTGGCCAGACATATTATGTTTATGTCAGAACCGTGAACCCTGTAGGCAAATCGCAGTTTGTTGAAGCCAACGGCCAGCCAGAGGATCGGGCTGATGAAATATTGGAGGTTATCGGTGATAAGTTTCTCAGCACTGAAGCTGGACAGCAAATGCAGGAGCAAATCGACTTCAACAAGGACAATCTCACTGATTTAAAAATTGATAGTGACGATTTTAGGCAGAAGGTTATCAGTATTGATCGCGAATTAGAGGCGGTGAATGAAGCGGTCATGGAAGTTGTTCACTTTTCCACTGAAAATTACTATGAGCTCAAGGAAGAATCCGCTAAAGGTAAGGCGTCAATTAAGCAGTTACAACAAGTTCAAGCTGATTTTACGGCCTCTCAAGCAAAATACCAGCAAGAAGTTGCGGCTCAATTTGAGCATACGGCTGCTGATGTTTTGAATGTTCAAAATGCGCTAGCAAAATCAAATGAAGCTTTTGCCGAGGATATTAGGCAAGTTCGTGCTGATTTAGGTGAGACCAACGATGAAGTCGGTACTATTAAAGGACGAGTGACCACGGTTGAAACTGCAACAGTCGACTTAAAGCAAGCACAAGCGAAGCAAGAACAATCTGTTGCCGCTGAATTTGGTGAAATGAGAGGGTATCTAACGCACCTAGGGCAAGTTACAACGGATGATAACAAAGCCTTAGTGGAGGCCATAGGGCAGACTCAAGCACAGTTTCTTTCGCTGCATAATGAAAGCCTAGTCTCGCGTTCCCGTATTATCCGTACTGAGATAGCCTTAGCCACTGAAACAGAAGCGCGAGCGGAAGATAAAGTACAAATTGATGCACGTTTCAATGACGCAGAAGGCGCGATTACCACGATTAAGGAGGTTCAGGCTCAACAGGGTGAAGCGATTGCAAAGTCTGAAGAACAACTACGCGCTGAAATTAACCTCGGCGATGAGGCGCTACAAGGTCAGTTAACCGAGCAAGGCCGTGAGCTATCTGAAATTAGCAGCGTTGTAACTGAGCACAAGAGTGCAATTGCTGATTTAGATAAAACTGTCACACAGGTTAAGCAAACTCAGCAGAGCCAATACAACGAAACCAAAGCGAGCATCAATGAGTTATCAGAAACGACGACAAGCCTTGATGAAGCGATGACAACGGAGAAAGCGTTAACAGAATCCCGTTTCGAAGAAACCGAAGCCTCAATTTCGAGCTTGCAGCAAACGGTAGCCAATATTGAAGGGGCGACCGTTGAGGCAGTTGGTCAATTGCAAGTTCAGCATGATATTCAAGGCATAGAAGTGTTGAGTGTGAAAGCTTCTATTCGACGTGTGGAAACTGTTGTTGCAACTGAAACCCATGCCTTGGCGCAAAAAGTGGAACAACTTGATGCTCAATATGGCGATATGAATTCAAGTATCAACTCATTACAGAAGGTTGTCGCTGATAACCAGAAGTCACAAGCGGAAGTTAACGAACTCATTAAATCAGAAATAGGTGATAACAAGGCGGCAATTGAGAAACGAGCTGAAACATCAGTTGATCACAACGGTAATGCCTCTTCGATTTTTGGCATTAAAAACGCCGTGATGGTAAATGGGCAATACTATGAAGCCCAAATGATGATGAGTGCTATTGTCAAAAATGGAAAGGTGACCACGCAAATTGGTTTCAGTGCGGACACCTTCGGTATTTTCAATCCATCCAGCGGCAAGTTAGATCCGGCATTTGTCGTCGTTAACGGGCAAGTGGTTATTAGCGAAGCACTGATTAACAAAGCGATGATTGGCAGTATTGTTGTTCAAACGGATATGCGCTCACCTAACTATGTGCCGGGCAAATCTGGAATGCGTATTGATATGCAAAACAGTGTGTTTGAGACAAACAGTAATGAGGGGGATTACTCCGTTATTCGAAACAGTAAAGGCGACTACTTTAAGTATAAAAACACCTACATTATTGAATTGGGGTGGTTCTTATGATTGATAGTTTGTATGGCTTGAAAATTCGGAATTTAGACGGCAGTGAGTTTGTGTTTAATGAGCACACTGCCCCAGCGACAAACCTTTGGACTCGTTATGTCAAAAGAAGCGATGGACTATCTCCAGATGGTGGTTGGCTAACATACAAATGGAATTGTCCCAATGAAATTCCAGAAGGGTATGGGTTCCAAGTGGTTTCTTTGAGTGCAGCAGAGGTGACGTTTACGCAAAGTGGCGATAGGCGCTATGTATCAGGCACAAAGGATAAAATTGCGTATAGCTCAAATGGTAGAAAAGTCACAGTGATGGGAATGATGGATTATGACTTAAATTATGTGAAAATTATTGCATTTCCAACTATTGAATCCCAAAAGGTTACTCGTGGTTTTGGGTTAAAAGTGATGGGGAGCTCTATCTTTCTGGAAAATACACCACCTCTTGGTTATGCCTACGCGACTCACAAAGCAAAGGTCTATATTACAGAGGGATTTAACATCGGAGAGACCTTCCCAGGCTTAACGATTGAGAATGCGGTATTTTTCTTTTATACCGATGATAATAAGTCCTTTATTCGCTTAGAGCCTTCGAACGTCCAAAGCTGGGAGACGTTAAAATGGTGGCGTTATGTTAGTCGAAATCGAAACAGCACCAATATTACCGCCTATTCACCCGCGTGGTATTGGGTTGTTGCTTTTACGAATGTGCAGCCCGCCCAACTGGATACACCCGGCTTTGGCTTAAAAATCCGCAACCTAGAAGGGAAAGTCACATTTAATTCTCAAATGGGCGTAATGACACGGCCTATTACCGTTCCCGGCAATCAAATACCGCTAGGCTCGGGTATTAACGTTGATCCCATTCGTCGGCCCATGTACACACCGACAAAAGTCGGGGAGATATTCAGCAGTGATGGTGGTTTAGGCTGGTGGCGAGACTTAAATATCGGTAATTTAGGAGAGTCTCAAATCAGTTTATTTCAAACCAGTACCTCTCAACAGCGTGGTTATCACGGCAATCAAACGATAGCCCGAACCGCAACACCGGCTATTTTTCTAGACGCTGCAGATTATTTTCCTTTTCCATAGGTAACCATATGAAAAAAATTAAATATGCGATATTCGCAGGGATCGTCGTGCTTATTGCTGCGTGCAAATCCCCCGTAATAGTGACTCATGAAGTGTGTGAGGGGCTATTTGTGGTCACGCAATCTGACACAAATGAATTCAAGCAACACCACTGTATGAAATAAGCAAATGAACACCTACAGGCCGCTTAATTGCGGTTTTTTTGTATCTAAATTTCGGAGAATAATATGTACAGCACAGGCACAGTTACCACAACAGCAAACAGCACTAAATTAGTCGGTATCGGCACTAAATGGCTCAATAACATTAATCGTGTTTCAGCAGAGCAAGCAATTCAAATTCAAATTGGTACCACGGTTCACAATAACAGTATTCAGTCGATTCAATCAGATACTGAACTCACATTAAATTTCCCATTACCAACTGCAGCAACAGGGGCGAAGTACGTCATTCTCACGACGATGGTTCATTCTGTTTCCGATGCCATGAATAAGATTGTGTCCATGAATGGGGCGAACGTGCAGTTCAGCGACATATTAACGCGCTGGATGACAGAGCAGGGCATTATCACTGTGACATTGCCAGACCAAACGACTCAACAGCTACGCACTACAAAAGAAATGGATAATCAGCTAGATGGGAAGTTTGATAAGAATGGTGGGGATATTAAAGGGAATGTTACTGCTGAAGGTGATGTTGCTTCCAAAATGGGGACGTACTTAGTTAAGCTTGAGACCCGTGGAAATAAAACCTCAATAGTATCATCAAAGGACTATGAGAGGTTTAATATTCACACTCTTCAAGAAAAAAGTGGCACATTAATGCATGTTGGTGATGGTGGTTGGATGCGTGAAGTTGGCGTATCACTAGGAACCTATCAAAAGCTATCAGATTACAGGGTGAATTCAATTGGCTATGCATATGGTAGCGTATCTGCAGACTCATTTGATGGCACAAACCACTTGTTGCTGAATTTATTTGGCTATACTAATAACAATTATGGTGCGCAACTTGCAGTTACACTGGCGGGTAAATTGGGATTGCGTACGATATCTAATAATGTAGTTAACCCTTGGACGACAATTTACAGCACACTGAACACAACTAAAGACTCGAACGGTAACTTAAAAGCCGCATCTCCAATTGTTAAACTCTTTGCTGATAACATTGAGTTAAACGAAGAATCTGAAGGCGTTGAAATGGAGCACCTTGGTATTGGCCATTACCTCATTAAAGGCGTTGTGGGCTTTAATGCAGATGGTGCATGGGGTATCAATAACGGCTTTGTCATTCCTCAAGACCATAACGGTAAAAACATGGTTCTCATTGATTATGAGGTGAGACCCGACGGCGATATTGAAATCTTTGTTTTCCACCAACAAAACGCGGACATGCCAGAACGTTTCCAGAATAAGCGCATTAAGCACTTTGATGAAGAAGGCGTACCTGTTTACTTCAAAAACTACGAACCTTGTGACGTACCTGAATCGCGCTGGATAGACATGCGTGTCGAAATGCCACCTAACTCCCTCTGCAATCAAAAGCAAGTTGAAGCTGAGAGACTCGCTAAGCTAGAAGCAGAGCGATTAGCGCAAGAAGAAGCTAAACGTATTGCTGAAGAAGCGGAAAGGGCAGAGCAGGAAGCTGCTGAACGTAAACAATATGGCCTTGATGATAATAGTGCATTGCTGTAATCGGGGATAAAAGCCTGTTTAATCATGACGGGGTTTTACACCAGAGTTACACCAGTTTTACACCAAGCAAAATTAAAGTACAAAAAAACCAACCGTAATAGGTTGGTTTTTTTAGGGAATTTTGGTCGGCATGATAGGATTTGAACCTACGACCCCCGACACCCCATGACGGTGCGCTACCAAGCTGCGCTACATGCCGAACTTTGATTAATACTACTCAATTTGCTTTTAAAAGCAATAGACTGACGACACGACTGGTTGATATTTAAGCATTAATTTTCATTAAAACGTTTTAGCTCAGTAAAGATCTTCAACAACTCAGCTAAATCAGGCTTTTCATTTCGTTCTATAGCACCTTGTTTATCATAGATATTAAACTGACCATTTTGATCCATGTAGAGAGTGGCATTATCAGTGGTAATAACAACATCGTCGTTATCACCGGTGATCACCCATGGGTAAGTACGCTTAACACTAAATAAATCTTCACCTTGGCTGTAATCATCGGGTGGATTACTGACATGTAATAAACGCTGCATCAATGTTGTCATGACATCTTGATGGCTTGTTAGCTTATCTATTTGCTGCGCTGGTGTGTTTGGCCAATAAATGAATAGTGGCACTTGCATATTATTACGATTGAAGTGTTTGCCATCTAACCACTCGTTTTCTGCTTTTCCTTGGTTATTGTAATTTGCGGTTACAATAACAATGGTGTTTTGCAAGCGATTATCACGCTGTAATACAGCCATTACGCGATTGATTTGTTCATTGGTTTTCGCACTTCCAGGCGTTCCTTTAATATTGAGGAAAGAGAACCAAGGCGAGCCATTTTTAAGGTTATCTAGCCAATTATTCCATTGTGTGACCGTTAAATTATCGTTATCTGCTGTTTTGGCAGGTAATGAGTAATCCGCTAAAATAGCTTGCCTAAATAATGGAGAATTAAAGCCATCTGTTGAGAACAAACCAAACTGATACCCTTGATGTTGTAAGGCTTCGATTAGCGCTGATGGATGGCGACCATTGAGAATATTATCGAAATAAGTTGATGAAATACCATAGAATAAGCCAAATAGCGCGGTATCATTACGTAGGCCAGCAGTGTAGTGATTCGTAAACTGTGTACTGATTTCTTTAAATTCGTTTAACGCACCCATAGAATCTTGTTGAGATTTATCTCCAAGATCATCAATGACCAACAATAATAAGTTGTAATCGGCGCCTTGGTCATAATAACTTAAAGGTTTCAATGGGTAGTTTAATTTAAGTGCTGTCGGGCTACCTTGCTGGAATACACGGTTTTGATGTTCGGTTAAGTCTAACAGACCATACCTATCAAGGAGCTTCCGGGCTGTCATGGGTTGTGACAATGGATAATTGTAGCGTTGCATGGTGATAGGGCGATAAAAATTAGCATCGGCCCATGCATACATCAGGTGTGACATAATAAAGGTCACAATAAAAATACCCGCAAGCGGTTTTCCAAATGTTTGGCGGTTTAAACTACGTAGTTTTTGCCAACTCCAAGTCGCAAATAACATTTCAACAAGAAAGATAATCGGAATGCTGATAAACATCAGTTGCCATTCACGAGCCATCTCGCCCTTAGTTGGGTTGATGACCAAGTCCCAAACTTGCGGTGTTAAATGCAAACCAAATTGGCTAAAAACACGGATATCAAAAATTAATAGCGTTGTACCAGCCGTTGCGAGGGCAACACAAAGTACCCTTAGAAGCCGCTGAGACATAACAATAAAGGTCAGTGGAAAAACAATTAGTAAGTAAGTAGCAAAAACCACAAAACTAAAGTGACCAATCCAACTGACGAAAGCATAAATTCGGCCAGTTAGGGTATCTGGCCAATCAAAAATAAACAGATAGCTACTACTTAACACGAGGCTAAGCAGTATATTGAATAGTGCAAACCAGTGCCCCCAACCAATCATGTTAGAGACTTTGTCACGGTAGCGCAGGTGGGTGACCATACTGTTTATTTCATTAATCAATTAGTGTGATTGATCTTCTTTAACAGAAGAAAGTAATGCATTTGCGAATGATTCTGCAATCATTTTACGTTGCGCAGGCGCAACCGACGTGTTCAGCAGATTCGTTACCATATTACCTAACACCATGAGGGAAAGGTCAACAGGGGTGTGGTTTTTTTCTAACACGCTCACGAGGTCAGAAAGTAAACCTTCAACTTTTTCATCACTATAGCGAGATGATTGTGGCATAAATTGAGACATCCTAAATTAATGAAAGCTACATATCATAGCGTATCACAGCTGGTTTTTCTTCTTTCTTCGCAACAAATTTTTGTTTAAGTGATAATAATGCTAATTCAGATTCGTAAAGTGCGTATTAGTTCAGCGTAATTAGGCTGAAAATAGAACAAATGATGGTTTCTGTTGCAGAGGAATAATATCAATGTTTGAATACGCGCAACATTATTTTCGCTATAACGAAGGAGCCAACAATGAGTCTGGAAATTAACCAGATAGCTTTACACCAGTTAATTAAAAGAGATGAGCAAACGCTAGAGGTGATGTTGCGGGATTCTTTATTGACAGCAGATGGTGTCGTACAAGACATGATGGCCGAATTACATCGCGTCTATAGTGCAAAAAGTAAAGCTTTTGGTGAATTTAACGAAGAAAGTGAACTTGCTGACGCGTTAAAGTTATTGCGTAAAGGCGAGGAGGAGTTTTTAGGGTTCAGCCGTGCGATGACCGTTCGCTTGAAAGATGAATTAGCCAAATATCCTTTTGCTGAAGGGGGCGTGGTTCTTTTTTGTCAATACCGTTACCTCGCGGTCGAATATTTATTAATTGCGGTGCTCAATAGTTGTGACAGCATGTTTGTCACGGAATCATTGGATTTAGGCACCACACATTATTTAGACATCCCTCATGCAGATATTGTTGCTCGTATTGATTTAACCGAATGGGAGACCAATCCGGAATCAAAACGCTATTTAACTTTCTTAAAAGGCAGAGTAGGCCGAAAAGTGTCTGATTTCTTTATGGACTTTTTGGCTGCATCAGAGGGATTAAACGCAAAAGTTCAGAATAAAGGCTTGGTACAGGCACTCGACGATTTTTGTGATAATGCACAAATGGACAAAAATACGCGTCAAGCTTATCGCCAGCAAGTGCATAGTTATTGTACAGAACAATTACAATCTGGAGAGGAAATTGAGCTACAGGCGCTGGCAAAAGAGTTGCCAATGGTTGAAGAACAAAGCTTTGACGATTTCGCTCGCCAAAATGATTATCAACTTGAAGAAAGTTTCCCAGCCGATAGAGGAACGTTGAAGCAATTAACGAAGTTCTCTGGAAGTGGCGGAGGGATCACGATTAGCTTTGATGCGATGCTTATGGGAGAGCGTATCTTTTGGGACCCTGTAACTGATACGTTGACCATTCGCGGTACACCACCTAATTTGCGTGACCAATTACAACGCCGGGGTGCTAAATAGGCCGTGATGTTGAATAGATAGAAATAAATAACGCCGCAATTGCGGCGTTATTTACTCGGCGTCCCGAAAATTCTAAAGCTCGGCTGTGGGCTTTAATTAAGCGCGCAGGAAGTCAATGTGCGTCACTTTTGGCTTAAATGGGTGACGTTGAACAGCCTGAACTTTTACTTTTGTTTCTTTACCATCGATAACCAGATTCAGAACTTCGTAAAATTCTGCTTTGCTTTCTTGGTTGATGATTTCATCGTGGTTAAGAGTTACAGAGATAGCTTCTTGGTTGCCACCGTAAACGATAGCTGGAAGCTGGTTATCTCTGCGCAGGCGGCGGCTCGCACCCTTACCCTGCTCTTTACGTTCAATTGCATTGATAGTTAACATTACTATTTCTCTATAAAAAGAAAATATAAATTCCTGCTACAGGCGACCCAGCAGCAGGTTCGAGATTTGGCCAATGGATACTTCATTCAGTGAATAAGATATCGGAAGGCGGGCGGCATTTTAACGAAAAATCCGTCATCCGGCAATCATTATGATCGTTTTCACTTTATGATAGGGAATCTGCAACGCGAAAACGCCCTTGATAATCGAAGATTTTCTCTCTAATTTCCCAAAAACGCTCTTTTTTGCGTGCAACTATAAATTGGGGATAACGTAATAATGATTGCTGCAATAATATATCATTTGCATTATTCCATTTAAATGGAACACCAGGAGCACGCTGATGCTCTCGTAAAAAACGATATTCGAATACGCGTTTTTGTGCGGGCGTTGCTAGGCGAAAACGTTCTGCAACGCGAGTTCCGTCTTCATCAAAATAATTTATTTTAATCCATTCACCTTTGGTATCACTCCCAGTAATGAATTGCATGCCACCGCAACGAATGATTAATGCATCTTTAAGTTTTAATGCGGCTTTTAGCATATCGTCAGGGTCAGTAAGCACCTCTAGGCATTTTTGGCAGCGACGAGCAGCAATATCATTTTCTGCACCACAATGTGGACATTGCTTGAAGCGAAAACGAAATTCACATTGTTTTTTCTGCTTATTTTCATCTTCTTCCCAGCCTTGGCAGCGCCGGCCGTAATGTTCAATAATTTGCCCATCAGAGGTACATTTGCCCCAAAAAATATTCGCAAATTGGCACAATGGACAGAAAACTTGCACGGGAACACTGGTTGAATTGGGTCTACTAGAACCCACTTCAGGCCGAAACAAATCGTGTGGGTTTCCTGCATAATCTAAGATTAAGCAGCGGGTTTTTCCTTCAGAGAGGCGTAATCCTCTGCCAACAATTTGTTGGTATAAGCTCACTGACTCTGTTGGTCGTAAAATTGCAATCACATCAACATGAGGTGCATCAAACCCAGTTGTTAATACTGAAACGTTAACTAGATAATGTAATTCTTTGTTTTTAAATTGTTTAATTATTGCTTGCCTATCAGCAGCAGGGGTTTCAGCTGTCACTAGTGCCGCACTGTTTTGGGGTAAATAGCCCAAAATTTCTTTTGCATGCTCGACCGTTGCCGCAAAAATCATACAGCCTTGTAATGGTGCTGCATATTCAATAACTTGCTCAATAATTTTAGGTGTAATGCGTTGTTGCTTTTTTAATGACAAATTAAGTTCTTGTTCATTAAAAATACCTGATGATGTCAGTGAAACTTGGCTAAAATCATATTGAAGGACAGGCATGTCTAAGCGTTCAGGTGGTACTAAGAATTTATTTTTAATCATATAGTGTAGAGGTAGTTCATAAATACACTCATGGAAAAAACAGTTTTCATCGCCACGTACCATACCATGGTAATGGTATTGGTAAATCCAACCACTGTTGAGACGGTAGGGCGTGGCGGTTAACCCTAAAATACGTAATGAAGGGTTATTGGCCTGTAAAGCTTGGATGATTTGTTGATATTGGCTTTTATCATTCAGGCTTATGCGATGGCACTCATCAATAATTACTAGCGAAAAATGTGCGTCAAACTCCTTAAGATTACGAGCAACAGATTGCACACTGCCGAAAACGACTTTGCTTTGAGATTCTTTGCGATTTAGGCCTGCGGCAAATATATCGGCTTGTAGGCCATATGCGAGGTACTTAGCATGATTCTGCTCAACTAATTCTTTTACATGCGCTAATACCAGAACTCGCCCACGAGCAAGCCGTGCCAATTCAGCGATCACTAAGCTTTTTCCTGCGCCAGTTGGTAGGACAATTACGGCAGGGTGAGTCTGCTTACGGAAATAATCGACCGTCGCATCGACAGCTTCTTGTTGGTATGGGCGTAAAACAAAAGGCATATTATTCAGCATTATGTAATTAAATCAGGTGAATGACGTTAAATTTAATTTAAAACGATGACTCTGTCTAAAGATGTGAGTTGTTTCGGTGAAACTATCACTTCACAGGGGTTATTGTTATAATGAATTATGTGATAGCAATCACAACAACCTTTCACTCTATATTCTGACAGCTGAGCGTTATTGTACGCTTCACTGGCATTCCATCAAGTTAAGAGAATCTATGCGACTGGATAAATTTTTGTCCCAGCAATTAGGGATAAGCCGAAGTTTGGTAGCGCGAGAACTGCGCGCAGGGCTTGTAACGGTTGATGAGGAAATCGTTAAATCAGGGGCTTTTCAAGTTACGATTGACCATGAAGTCGCTTATGATGGCAATGTCCTCGTGCAAGTTACTGGGCCACGTTATTTTATGTTACATAAACCACAAGGTTATATTTGCTCAACAGATGACCCAACACATCCAACAATTCTTTTTTTTATTGATGAGCCTCTTGCACAAAAACTGCATTCAGCAGGGCGTTTAGATATCGATACAACCGGCCTTGTATTATTGACGGACGATGGTCAATGGTCACATCGCATTACTTCACCCAAGCATCATTGTGAAAAAACGTACCGAGTTCAATTGAGTGATGATATTGCTCAAGATGTTGCTGAGCAGTTTGCTCAGGGCGTTATGCTCAATGGGGAAAAACATCCAACTAAACCAGCGAAACTGGAAATTATTAGCCCTAGAGATGTCAGGCTGACGATTAGCGAAGGGCGTTATCATCAAGTAAAACGTATGTTTGCAGCGGTAGGAAACCACGTTTGTGGGTTACACCGTGAACGTGTTGGGGAAATTTGGCTCGATGATGCTCTTGAGCCAGGAGAGTACCGCCCACTGACGGAAGAAGAGATCAACAGCATTAATGTACCACGTAAAAAAACAGCAGGAGTTTAAAGAGTGCAACAGCAGCGTTCATCCTATTTGGGGCTGATATTAATTCTAGGTTTATTATCGATGCTAATGCCATTGGCTATCGACATGTACCTACCAAGCTTTCCGACGATGATGCATTATTTTAATGTAGATGAAGGGCGCATTCAAATGACGCTCAATAGCTACATTTTTGGTTTTGCTATAGGACAATTATTTTATGGCCCGATGGCAGATAGCATTGGGCGTAAACCTGTTATTTTGGGTGGGGTCGTCGTTTTTGCCATCGCTTCAGCGGCTTGTGCCATCACTGAATCGATTGATTCATTGATTTGGTTACGTTTTTTACATGGTTTTGCCGCCGCAGCTGCAAGTGTTGTGATTAACGCACTTATGCGAGATATGTTTACTCGTGATGAATTCTCAAGAAGTATGTCTTTTGTTGTATTAGTGATGACGGTGGCACCGTTATTAGCCCCTATTTTAGGGGGAGAGCTAATGCGTTGGTTTTCATGGCATGCCATTTTCTGGAGTATCGCCATTGCAGCGGTTGTTGCCGTTATTTTAGTGAGCTGTTTTGTGCGGGAAACATTGCCCGTTGCTAAAAGGCAAAAGTTTCATATTGGTACAACATTAAGGCAATTTGCGACTTTATTTAGAGCAAGACAGGTTCTGTTCTACATATTAGCGAGTTCATTCTCTTTTGCAGGGATGTTTTCGTTCTTAAATGCAGGCGCTTTTGTCTATATCGATTTAAACGGGGTGTCTCCACAGAATTTTGGCTACTATTTTGGTATCAACATTATCTTCCTGTTTATTATGACAACAATAAATAGCCGCTATGTAAGGCATTTTGGCGCAGAAAAAATGCTTTACTTTGGCATCATTATCCAATTTGTGATGGGCGTGTGGTTGCTTGTTACAACGGCATTTGCATTAGATTTTTGGACATTGGTTATCGGTGTTGCAATCTATGTTAGTGGCATAGCGATGATTACTTCTAATGCAATGGCAGTGATCTTGGATAATTATCCACATATTGCAGGAACCGTCTCTTCATTGGCAGGAACAATAAGGTTTTCAATTGGCGCACTCGTTGGGACTTTATTATCACTCATACCCGCTCAGAGCGCATGGCCAATGGTCGGTTCTATGGTTGCTTGTGTAGCATTATCAATGTTATTTGTTTTATTAGCGAAAAAAGCAAAGTAAGCCATATGTTTTCATGTTTCATGGATGAAACTGAGAACACACAATTCTCCTTTCTTTAAATAGAATTTTTTCTAGTTACTTCTCCATATCATTCATTTTATCTATTAGAGATAAAGGAATATTGCTCGATAAAAGCGAGTAGTAATGCAGGGGTATTAAAATTTTTAATGAAAAATGATCTAAATCAATTATCATTCGAGCTAAATTTGTTAAATTTATGTTTTATGAATTAATGCTTATTGCAACATTATTCATTAATAAAAATTTGGTTTAACTTCAAAAATAAACTATTTTTTACTATTTTCATTTCATAAATGTAAAAAAAAGTTAAGTATTTTTAGCTAAATGTTGATCTTAAAGATCAAAATTAGTTTAATTTTTAATATATTTGCTATTAAAATGATTGTGCAATGATTTGTGTCACAAAAATTTAACGACATTTTGTTTTTTTAATGTTATATTTAAAGTTCGATATTTAACATTAATGTTACTTTTGGGATAACTAAAAGTTCGGTTTGAACGATGAATGATTAGCTTAAGCCCGTGTTAGGTTGAGTAAGAATGCAAGTATTAATACTTGGCAAAACACTAAAATGTTTCAATAGGATATCTTTGTGGAAAAATTAGGTCTTTCGGTGGTGCACAGGCTACCGCAAAGCTACCGCTGGTTATCAGGCAAAATAGGTACGGATGTTGAAGTCGTGCCTATGAATGATGCCGATAGCGATAAGCTTGTGGGGCTGAAGCTACTTAGCCATGACTGTGCAACAGATTGTATTGCAATGCAGCAATTGTCCGAATCATTGTCAGACATGCAGATCGCTAACGCAATCTTAGAGTGGCAAAAAGAAATTTGCCTATTCATTCATGCTAATGATGAGTTAGCTGCTATGTGTCGTTTAAAAGCCTCTGGCGTCGCGATTGCAGAACTGTCTTCTGGTTTTTATAGTGCTTAGTTTTGAGTATATTTGTTTAGCTACATTGGCTTGATGATTCATTATTATTTTAGTTGCAAGTTTAGTTACAGGTTTAGTTCAGCTATGTATTTATAACTTGTTTTTGGATGAGCGTTATCGTGAGGTGGGTTTGGTATTTAAGCTATTTTTATCAAAAAGAATCAAATAGCTATACTAAATTTAGTTAATAAAAATTCCCAATAAAAAAGCTTCCATTGTATGGAAGCTTTTTTATTGGGAGGGGATATAGAATGTTAAAAAAACTTATGAGCCATTAATAATACGTCTACCGGCATAATATCTTTTGCTCCAGTACGAGTTAGTCATTTCAGAAACGATAACACCACTACTGGTTGATGCATGAACAAATTTTTGGTCGCCAATATAGATACCAACATGCTTCATAGTTCGGCCAGTTTTAAATAAAACAATATCACCGACTTTTAGGTTATTACGTTTTACGCTTTTGCCTGAGGATTCTTGTTCAGAAGTGGTGCGGGGGAGTTCAACACCAAATTGTTCAAAGAATGTGCGTTGTACGAAGCTTGAACAATCAACACCTTTCTTTGTTGTACCGCCAAGACGATAAGCCACGCCTTTCCAGCTTGCGTATTGATCCATTATTTTAGATTTAGTATCAACACTTTGTACTAATTCTTCGAATTCATCTTGAGATGCCATCGTCAAGGAGTCGCCAGCAGAACCATTTAGCATACGTGCATCTGATTTGGCAGTATATTGCGTATTTTTAGCTGACTTTGGGTTGGTACATGCTGTGAGCGTTACGGCGATTGCAATTGCCGGAACAATGCGCCAAGCATAGCGCTTAAGTTTTTCAGAAGTTAGCATTCTTATATATATCCCTTACCATTTTTCTAGTACTTTATTGTGTAAAAAGACACAAAAAAACTAAACTTATCCCTGTGAAAAACGCATTATAGATGCCAAAACTGTGTTTTTCGCAGAAAGTGTTTATCGCAGCACGACTAAAGTTCGAATGTGCTAGTCATATTTAATGACTTATTGAGTATAGGATATATATCAATATTTACTAAATTTACTAAAACATTCTTTACATTTTTTTAGTTAGAAGATTTGGTATCGCAATAGTCCCAAATCAAACCTTTAAGAGCATACATAAACAAAAGCAAAATGGCGAGTTAATAGAGGTGAAATTTACAAAACATTAGATAAAAGTGCCTATTTGCCATTGGTTTATGTGATAGTTGCCTAATATGAAGGATATTTACTTATAACACAGGTAATTACAGTCAATGAAATATGATCTAAGTCACATTTTATTGGTTATTATTTCAGTGTAATTACATAAATATGTGCTTTTTAAGTTTGAAATGTAAAGAAGTTTAAATTTATATTTAATGACGGTTTATTTGTGAGCAAAACGAATAGTTTAATAGACTTTAAAAAAGATGAGTAGAGTAAAAAACACACAGAGAATAATGAAGAAAGTAAATTCACTGTATGTTTATCAGGGTATTTTGTTGTTCGGGTTTTCTACATGAAATAGATACTGGCGAGTGTGTGGTAATTTATGTTGATCACCAAACGGTAATAATGCAAATGAACCACGAGTGTAAGTGCTATATCTTGATATTGTAGTCACGATAAAGCCGTTGCTCGAAATCGCTAAACCGGCGATTGAGGGTGGCACGAGCGATTCTAGCTGAAAAATAATCCATGGGAATGAAATTAGATGACCCAAGGTTATCAATAATCAGAAATTGGCCGTGAGGTTTATAACCTAATTGGTAAACAATGTTGTAAGTCTTAAGTGCCATCGTGGAGATAGCCTCTTTATAAATATTCTTTTTAAATTGCTCATAGGCAATTTTCATATTTTTTTTATGTTTTAAAAAAAATTGTTTGTTTTTTAGGTAATAATCTAAAGTATGTGAAACATTTCCAGTTTTATCTTTAATTAACTGGAACACATATCCTAATCCGCGATCAGTTTGCTGGAAACCATAGTAATGAGATATGGTTTTTGTGGTGAAATTTTTTTTGTATAAGCGCTTGTAATAACGAACCTCCCTTAATGTTTCTTTATCATCTCTTCCACTTAAATGAACTTTTACACATAGGTCATCATATTCAGGGTGCTGATAACAAGCACGCTGTCGGCCTGATGCGATCAAATTGGTAGAAGGTAATGAGATTTTTTTATTTAAATTCTTATGCATGATGATTAACACTATCTTTAACGATTTTAAAGTTTTTGATGTATAGGTGAGCTTTAAGTAGCATTGCGACGATTTTCATAAATTATAGGGCTAATGCTAATAGATATTATTTATAAAGTGTTGCATTTTGTGTGGTTAATTAAGTGTGATGTAAGTCCTTTATTTTGTTTTGATAAAAAATTAAATAAAAAATAAAAAACTACGACCATAAATGAAATTATTAATATCCCTTTGGAATTAGTATGTCGTTCTCAGGCAATTCAGCCAAATTAAATACTTTAACTGTAAATAAATTACAGAAAGTGACGATAACATAATTTTAAAAGGGGATTTCATTATGAATAGCTCAGTAAAAAAAATGGTAATGGCTTTTCTGGTAGTAACATCATTAAGCACAAGTTTTTCAATCGTTGCGTCAGAAAATAGTGAGACGAAACGCAGTAGTACAGGCGTTATCCGATTTACAGGTGCCATCGTTGCATCACCTTGTGTTGTCGAAGCGAATGCTAATAAAGTTGAAACTAAATGCTGGAATGATAATGGTAAATTAGAAACGGCATCTGCAGATATTCGTAAATTAAAAAATAAAGAAATGTTGCTTCCGAATCAAAAAGGTACTCAACAATTTAATTGGATTAATAAAGATAAAACCTTAGGTATTTATACAATAAAATACGATTAATCTTGAGTTGAATAAGAATTGAATGTAGCAAACTAATATGAGAAGGGTATGCAATGTTTAATTTCAATGACATATGCCTATGAAGTTATTGTTCATAGGCATATAAGAAATTGTTTCTATCAAATTAAAAACAAAAATTAGTCACAACGGCCCATATAACGACGCTCAGCGATATGAATACGAATTTTCTCTCCGCTGGTTAAATATTCAGGGACTTGGACTGTTAGCCCTGTAGCCATAGTTGCGGGTTTAGTCCGTGCGCTAGCTGATGCCCCTTTAATTGCAGGTGTTGTTTCAACAATCACCATATCAACCGTTTGTGGTAGCTCTAATGCAAGAACTTGCCCATCCATTGTTAATACTTGCATTCCTGGTAACCCTTCTTCAGGGATAAAAAGTAATTCTTCTTCAATATCTGCTTTTTTGAAAAGATAGGGTGTGTAATCTTCATTGTCCATGAAAACGTACTCATCACCATCAATATAAGAAAAACTCACTCCGCGACGTGTTAGCGAAATGGTTTCTAAAATATCATCGCCTTTGAAACGCTCTTCAACTTTCTGGCCAGTTTTGATATCAGTAAAGCGCATTTTATATAGCGTACTCGCACCACGAGCACTAGGTGCTTGAATATCAATGTCTTTTACAAGTAATAGTTTGCCATTGTAGTTAATTGCTAAACCACGTTTAATTTCGTTGGCCTTGGCCATAAATAACCTTCTTTGGGGTTGTCAAAAAGAGTGCGACAAAATTACTCGCAGATAAGGAATTAGGCAAGATGCTGAAGTCAATTTTCAGTGAAAAATTTTTAGATAAATATCAGTGTGAATATAACTCGTAGGCTATATTCACACTCGAATGGTTAATAGATAGGAAGTAAACCAGATAGTGATAATAAATGAGCAACCGCATTAATTAACCCAAAGAGGATCACGAAGCCAATGATAAAGGTCCCTCCTGGTGCTTTATAACTGTTGTTAGGGTAGCGTTTACGACTTGCTTTCGCCATCAGGGCAGGGACAATAACAGCCCAAATAGTCGCTGCTAACCCTGCAAAACCAATCGCATAAATAAACCCATTAGGAAAAATTAAAGCGAGTATTGTTGGTGGTAAAAAGGTGACTAATATGGATTTAAGGCGGCCAAATTTGTTATCTTCAAATTTGAAAAAATCAGCGATAAAATCAAATAGCCCTAAAGACACACCTAAGAAAGAACTCGCTAAAGCCATATAGGAGAACAGGTTTAAAAACTGAGAAATAAAACTGCTTTGAGTAGAAATATTCATTTGGGTCAGTAATGCATCAATATTATTGCCATTTTCTCTGATCTCAATAAATGACGTTCTTGGAATATTTCCTTGAATCGCATACTGCCACAAAATATAGATAACCACGGTAATGGTTGCGCCATAGACGAGGCTCTTAACAACACTGCGGCTATCTTTATTATAATATTTTACTAATCCCGGCACATTACCGTGATAACCAAATGAAGTTAATAAATAAGGTAATGCGGCTAAGGCATATGGAAGATATTGGCTTTCACCTTGCTCAGTTTGGTTAAATAAGATAGCTGGAGATGCAGTTGAAACCATTCCACCGATTGACATAATAAAGGTGATTACCATCCCACCAATTAAAATGGTACTTAACCTATCGACAGCACGCGTAGAAAGCCACACAAAAAAAGCCACTATGAAGGCAAAAATAAAGCCAGCACCTGCTTGTGGTATCTGTATTTTTTCTGACAAATTCGCTGCGATGATAGAGCTACCTGCAGAAATATAGGCATAAGTTAGTATGTAAAGCACAAAGGTGACGGATAAACTATTAATTGAATTCCATGTCGAACCCAATAAATCTTTAACCATCGTATGGAAACTGGCGCCTGCTGGGTAATTCATATTTGCTTCTAAAATCATTAACCCAGAAAGTAACATGCAAATAAAGGTATATATTAACAGTATGACGGAGCCTGTGAACCATACGCCAGAAGTCACCATAGGAATAGAAAACATACCAGCACCCACTGCGGTACCGGCAATGATCATAGCACCCCCTAATATAGAAGGATTTTTTTGTTGTGTTGTTCCATCAATAGCCATGGTGGCTCCTAAATATGTTGTTTCACTGTACTAGCTAAATGATACGGTAAGCATGAAGTATTGTAAATATAGTAAATAGAATAAAATAGGGAAAAATGAGTAATTAGAAGGAGATGAGTAATAAACGTACAACGCGAGGATGTTTGTACGCTTACGATTAATTAGGTGTTTTGGCGATAGAAGCGTTGTGTTAGCCAGAGGTCAACCGCGTTGCGACTAGCTTCAAAATGAGGTTCTGGAAGTTTGTCTGGTGAAACCCACATTAAGCTTTCACATTTATCTGCTTCCATAATTTGAGGTTCCACAACACCGTCATATTCAACATGCATGCAAACAGAAACGGTATGTTTACCTTCTTGTTGGTGAGTTTGTAAATTATTGCTGATACCAAACACTATGGGGGCTTGGATATCAATACCTATCTCTTCTTTTATTTCGCGAATTGCACAGGTTTCAAAAGATTCACCAGGGTCGACATGTCCGCCGAAAATGGACCAATAGGGCGCATGTTTACTGCTGCGTTTACCGACCAAAATTTGCCCATGCTTGTTAGTGATTAGCACACCGACACCAACGACGACGTAAGCAGGCTCAGACATATATTCTCCTTATTATTTTATATTTTAGCGTGCTGATCCTGACATGATCTTATAGAAAAACAAGCAGGAAAAAGTACAAATATCACTGAAAACAATATGCTTTAATGTTATAACTATACTTAAATTTAAAGACACGATAATCATGATAAGGGAGATTAGTGGTTATGACTCGCCGGGTTGCTACAATTACATTAAATCCTGCTTACGACCTTGTGGGCTTATGCTCTACAATCGAAGTTGGTGAAGTCAATTTAGTCAAAACCGCTAGCCTCAATGCGGGTGGTAAAGGGGTCAATGTCGCAAAAGTACTCCGTGACTTAGGTATTGATATCACTGTTAGTGGTTTTATGGGAAAGGATAACCAAGAAGAATTCCAACATTTTTTCAGTGAAAATGGCATGGCTAACCGCTTCAGTATGGTGCCAGGACGAACACGAATTAACGTAAAACTTACTGAAAACAATGGGGAATCGACGGATTTCAACTTTTCAGGTTTTGAGGTCAGCAAAGAAGATTGGAACCGTTTCTCGACTGAATCACTCAATTGGCTAGGCCATTTCGATATGGTTGTGGTCAGCGGAAGTTTGCCAAGTGGTATTGATCCAGAAGAATTTACTCGTTGGATGACTCGCCTTCGTCAATTATGCCCATGTATTATTTTTGATAGCAGCCGAGAAGCCTTAAAGGCAGGTTTAAAAGCCTCACCATGGCTAGTAAAACCTAATCGTCATGAGCTAGAAAGTTGGGTTGGTCGAAAACTGCCAGACTTACAAGATGTTGTAGCTGCTGCCCATGAATTAAGAGATAAAGGCATTTCCCATGTTGTTATATCGTTAGGGGAAGAAGGGGCGCTGTGGGTTAATGCGTCAGGTTCTTGGCTAGCTAAACCACCACATTGTGAAGTGATAAGCACGGTTGGAGCTGGTGACTCGATGGTTGCAGGGCTAGCTTATGGGTTACTCAATGGTGAGTCTAGTGAGCATACCTTACGTATGGCGACCGCAATTTCTGCACTCTCAGTTTCCCAGCCAGATGTTGGCTTAAAAAATAGAAATAAATTAGCGGATATGATGGCAAAAATTGAAATGAAATCGTTATAGTTCATTCAGTTCAAATAAAACCCTCACATGATAAATGTGGGGGTTTTATTATTAGAAAATAGTCTAAATCGCTAATTATTTTGCTGTGCTTTTAACCACGCAATTTCTTGTGGCCAAATATCAGGGTTTACGGTTTCTAAAATCAAAGGGATACCATCGAAGCGGCTATCTTGCATAATGTAAGTAAATGGTACAAAACCAATATTCCCTTCACCTAAACTATGGTGGCGGTCGACACGGCTGGCAAATTCACTTTTCGCATCATTAAGGTGCATTCCTTTTAGAAATTCAAACCCGACAATCTCTGCAAATTGGCCAAATGTTTTGTCACAATCTTCGGCAGTGCGTAGGTCATAACCTGCGGCAAAAGCATGACAAGTATCGATACACACACCTACACGGTTTTTATCTTTCACCCCATCAATAATTTTTGCGAGATGTGTAAAGTCAAAACCTAAGTTAGTACCTTGCCCAGCCGTATTTTCAATGACAGCAGTCACCCCCTCGGTTTCAGCAAGCGCGATATTAATAGATTCAGCAATCCGCGCTAAACAGTCGTCAATTTCAATTTTGTTTAAATGACTGCCCGGGTGGAAGTTAAGTAAATCAATACCTAATTGTTCACAGCGTTGCATTTCATCGATAAAAGCGACCCGAGATTTTTCTAGAGCTTCAAATTCAGGATGACCTAAATTGATCAAATAGCTGTCATGGGGCAGGATCTGGTGCTTACCGTATCCATATTTTTTGCAGTTATCTTTAAATTTTTTAATCACTTCTTCGCTCAGTGGTGCGGCTTTCCACTGGCGCTGATTTTTGGTGAACAATGCAAAAGCGGTTGCGTTGATTTCATGTGCGCGAATAACGGCTTGGTCAACGCCACCAGAGGCGCTGACATGTGCTCCAATATATTTCATTTTTGACTCCTTTTTATTGGAGTATGCCATTAATAAGCGAATAAATGAAATCAACAAAAAAGCCACCGGTTAAGGTGGCTAAAAACGAGGAGAATGTAGATTAAAAAATGTTTTGAATCAGTAAGTTAATTAATAGTCCGCCAACTATCAACCAAACAAACAGTATCAACGCCATTAGTAATGGTTTAATCCCCGCTTGGCGAATAGCGCTAACATGGGTAGTCAACCCTAAAGCAACCATTGCCATAGCAAGTAAAATGGTATCCAAAGCAATAACTTGCTGTACTAATGCCTGAGGCAGTAAATTGAGTGAGTTAAAACCTGCGACCACAATAAAAAATACAGCAAACCAAGGAATAGTAATTTTACTTTTTTGGGTCTTTGTTGTTTGGTTAGCGACCGTTTTACGGCTTAAAAACGCAGATAAAATAATTAAAAATGGCGCAAGCATCATGACACGGATCATTTTGGCAATGACAGAGGCATTTTCTGCGTCTGTACCAATCGTATGGCCTGCTGCAACAACCTGCGCAACTTCATGTACCGTTGAACCAATGTAAATCCCAAAGGTTTCTTCTGTTGCTGGAAACCAACCAAAGTGCGCGTTTAATTGGTAAATCCAAGGGTAAACAAAAATACAAATCGTACCAAAAATAACAACGGTTGAAACGGCAACAGCGACTTTACTCGCAGAAGCTTTAACGACAGGCTCAGTTGCCATGACCGCGGCTGCACCACAGATACTACTACCTGCGCCAATTAATAATGTTGTTTCTTCATCAAGACCGAACACTTTTTTACCTAGCCAATACGCTAATAAAAATGTCGATGTTAATGTTAAAGCATCAATAATTACACCAGTAGCGCCTACGTCAGTGATTTGTTGGAAAGTAAGGCGAAAGCCATACAAGATAATTCCAGCGCGTAAGAAATAGTGTTTGGCAAATTTAATGCCAGCATCACAAGATTGACTGGCTACGGGGTAAAAAGTATTCCCGACAATAATTCCTAACAATATTGCGAGGGTTAATGCACCTAAACCGATCTCCATAAACCAGGGTTGGTCACCGAGGTAAATTGCAATAGCAGTTAGAATACCCGCTAGAATAATACCTGGTATGAGTTTAAATATAGGGTTTAGGCTATTCTGCTCAAGGGTGTTGGTGTCACTTTTATTCATGATAATACTCTTTATTACCGCTTATAAGATTTAGTAATAAGGATATAACAAAAGTAATAATAATTTAAATTGATTATCTTTATATAATCTACCACCAAAATAGATTATAAGTTTCTTCTGGAATATTGCGAATAAATCGTTAATATTAACATTATTATTACAAATACTAAAAATCACGTTGGGGCTTACCTTTATGCGAATTACACTTAGGCAACTTGAGGTTTTTACGGAAGTATTAAAAAGTGGCTCCACGACGCAGGCATCTCAGTTATTAGCGCTTTCACAATCGGCTGTCAGCGCGTCGCTAACGGATTTAGAAGGTCAATTAGGCGTTCAATTATTTGACCGTGTGGGTAAACGACTTGTTACGAATGAGCACGGAAGGCTGCTATATCCCAAAGCTTTAGCTTTATTGGAGCAAGGGTTAGAAGTCGAGCAACTATTTAAAAAAGAGATGGGCGCCGTACGTCTTGCAGCAAGTACAACGATTGGTAATTATATTTTACCAGAAGTCTTAGCGGGTTACCGTCATGACCACCCGGATATTCCTTTAGAGCTTTTTATCAGTAACACAGAAGAAATTATTAAAGCAGTCATGGAGTTTAGAGCTGATGTTGGGTTAATCGAAGGTGTTTGTCATAGCCCTGAATTAATTTCTAAAGCATGGTTAAAAGATGAACTCGTTATTTTTGTTTCACCCCAAAATCCATTGGCGAATAAAAAAGTTTCTTTAAAAGATTTACGTGATGCACCTTGGATTTTGCGTGAAAGAGGTTCAGGTACGCGGGATGTGCTCGACCAATTATTATTTGCACATCTTCCTGGCTTTCATATTTTAATGGAGCTAGGAAATTCAGAAGCGATCAAACATGCAGTTCGTTATGGAATAGGCATAAGTTGTTTATCTCGTCGAGTGATCGAAGAACAATTAGAAAATGGCTCTCTAGTTGAACTAAAAATAGATGAACTTCATTTAGAAAGAACGCTATATTTGATTTATCACCGCCAAAAGCATCTTTCGAATGCGATTACTAACCTACTGTCATATTGTAACTAAAAACTCTCATTATCTTTTCGCCCGTCGCGTTGTTGGCTGCATTCGATTACACAAGTCACATATTAATCATTTGATGCCTCGCGACGGACTAAGTATTCAGAGGGATAAATACGCCAAGTTTTCCTTAGATGTTAAAGAAACAATATTCAACTTTTGGCAATAACGCATTTTACTTATAATTTTGTGTGAATTATGAAGGTATCTTATAACAGTGAAGAGTTGCTTAGTTCTCACAGTCTATTTTGCTAGAATCCCTGCGATATTAGCTGAATAATAAAATGCAGGGAACAAATGTCAGAACAACATACCAATACTATCTCGCAGGGCGGCCCACAAAGACTACGCCGTGAGTTAAAGGCACGCCATCTTGCGATGATTGCTATCGGTGGGTCCATCGGTACAGGTTTATTTGTTGCCTCTGGGGCAACGGTTGCACAAGCAGGCCCCGGTGGAGCACTCCTTTCTTATGCTATCATTGGTTTAATGGTCTATTTTTTGATGACCAGTTTAGGTGAGTTAGCCGCTTATATGCCTGTTTCAGGCTCATTTGCAACCTATGGTGCAAAATATGTCGATGAAGGCTTTGGCTTTGCACTTGGGTGGAACTATTGGTACAACTGGGCTGTGACTATTGCTGTTGACTTAGTTGCCGCTCAATTAGTGATGACTTACTGGTTCCCAGATACCCCGGGTTGGATTTGGAGCGCCATTTTCCTTGCCATTATTTTCTTACTGAATTTCATTTCGGTTAAAGGGTTTGGTGAGGCTGAATACTGGTTCTCATTAATAAAAGTCACTACAGTCGTCATTTTTATTGTTGTCGGCGTATTAATGATTTTTGGCATCATGAGCGGTGCGGAAAATGCCGGGTGGCATAATTGGGAAATTGGTGATGCGCCTTTTGCTGGTGGTTTTTCAGCCATGATTGGTGTAGCAATGATTGTTGGGTTCTCATTCCAAGGAACTGAATTAATCGGTATTGCTGCGGGTGAATCGAAAGACCCCGCTAAAAATATTCCAAAAGCAGTGCGCAAAGTATTTTGGCGTATCTTGTTATTCTATATCTTTGCAATCTTAATTATTAGTTTGATCATCCCTTATACTGATCCAAGCTTACTGCGTAATGATGTCAAAGATATTAGTGTAAGCCCATTCACTTTAGTATTTGAAAATGCAGGCTTATTATCTGCGGCTGCGGTAATGAATGCGGTTATTTTGACGGCGGTATTATCGGCAGGTAACTCCGGTATGTACGCATCAACGCGTATGTTGTATACCTTAGCCCGAGAAGGTAAGGCCCCGCGTATTTTCGCCCGTTTATCTAAAGGCGGCGTACCTCGTTATGCGCTGTTAGCAACGACGGTTGTTGCAGGGCTATGTTTCTTAAGTTCCATGTTTGGCAACCAAACGGTGTACTTGTGGTTATTAAATACATCGGGGATGACAGGGTTTATTGCTTGGTTAGGTATTGCTATTAGCCATTATCGTTTCCGTAGGGGCTATATTGCTCAAGGGAGAGATCTTAATGACTTACCTTATCGTTCAGGCTTTTTCCCAATCGGCCCTATTTTTGCCTTTATTTTGTGCTTAACAATCACGTTAGGCCAAAACTACCAAGCTTTTTTAGAAGATAAAATTGATTGGGTAGGGGTTACCGCAACTTATATTGGAATTCCGTTATTTTTAGCAATTTGGTTTGGTTATAAGATAGCGAAGAAAACGACGTTTATCCGTTATAAAGACATGAGCTTTCCAAGTTACCGCGAAAATTTAGATAAATAGTTTTTTAAAATATCTATCATCAATAACAGCACCCTTATTAGGGTGCTGTTTTTTATATATAGCGCAATAAACCTGCATTTAGGCGGTAAAATAGGCTAAATGTTTGGGTTTACGATGATGGTCACAGAATTCCATTGATGAAAGCCATGATTAAACTAATAATCGTATTGATAAGTATTCTTATTTGCTTTATTGTTACCGCATAAAAAAGTAAGTCAATGAGGTTAAGAGTGGAGCTCAATACTATGTCGTCGGTAGCCAAGAAGTCTGTAGCTAGGTCGGTAGTAAAAGGAATAAGTTTAGCGTTATTAGCAAGTGCCAGTATGAGCGCTTGGGCCGCAACGGTGACTGATATTGCAGGTCGTACTGTTGAGGTTCCTGATAATGTTAATCGCATTTTATTAGGCGAAGGGCGCCTATTTAGTGCAATAGCTCTGCTAGAAGGCGATAAACCCATTGAGCGTATTGTAGGGTGGCAAGGTGACCTTCGAAAACTAGACCCGCAAACCTATGCTGTTTATAAAGCTAAATTTCCTGAAATTGATAACATTCCATTAATTGGTAATACCAGTGCAGATAGTGTCAGTTCAGAAAAAGTATTAACCTTAAACCCAGATATTGCAATTTTTGGTTTGTCAGGCCATGGGCCGGGTAAAAATAGTGAACTAGTTAACCAGCTCGAAAAAGCTGGTGTACCTGTCGTATTTGTGGATTTCCGTGATAAACCACTGGAAAACACATTACCAAGTATGCGTTTACTTGGTAAAGCGTTGAACCGCGAACAGGCAGCAAATAAGTATGTCGATTTTTATGAAAGAAACCAAAAATTAGTCACTGATATTACCTCGAAAATACCAGAAGATAAAAAACCAAGTGTTTTTATTGAATTACGCGCTGGTGCTTTTGAAGATTGCTGTGGTACCGCTGGTGATGGAAATATGGGGAACTTTATTGATTTAGCTGGTGGTAAAAATATCGCTAAAGACGTTTTGCCGGGCGCGCTTGGTACGATGAACTTAGAGAAAATCATTGCTGCAGACCCAAATATTTACATTGCATCTGGTGCAAAAGCGCCAGGTAGTAAAGATGCAGGCGTTCAATTAGGCGCACAAAGCACATTAGCTGATGCACAAGAAAGCCTGAAAAAAATTACTGAACGTAAAGGGATTAGCTCGTTATCAGCCATAAAAGATAAACAAGATTATGCTATTTGGCACAATTACTATAACTCTCCATACAATGTGATTGCGACGCAAGTTTTCGCCAAATGGTTCTATCCAGAACAATTTGCCGATCTAGAACCGCAAAAAACACTAGAAGAATTACATAGAGAGTTTCTCGCCATTGAACCAACCGGTGTATATTGGGTCAGCGAAAAGTAATGAAAACGGGTAAGAATTGATGAGTATTACGAGCGAGCCAATGGTTACGGCTGAAAAATCTGCAATTCAGGCTGACGATAATGTAAAACAACATTATCAAAATATGTTACGCCGTCGATTGACATGGATAGCTGTTATCATCGCGGCAATTTTATTATCACTGGTTATAGATTTTACCTTGGGGCCATCAGGGTTATCTCTCGAGCGTTTATGGCAAACGTTGATGACTCCAGAGGCGGTTGATGCAGGAACACGTGTCATTGTTTGGGATATTCGTTTGCCTTACGCATTGATGGCAGTCGTGATTGGCATGTCATTAGGGCTTGCTGGCGCTGAAATGCAAACAATCCTCAATAACCCATTAGCGAGCCCATTTACGTTAGGGGTATCTAATGCCGCGGCATTCGGTGCCGCATTAGCGATTGTTTCTGGCATTGCAATTCCAGGTGTACCTGACCAATGGGTGATATCAGCCAATGCCTTTATTTTTGCCCTGTTAGCCGCGCTGATGTTAGATGCAGTAACTCGTTGGACGCGCGTAGCAACTTCAGGTGTCGTACTGTTTGGTATTGCGCTTGTGTTCACCTTTAATGCATTGGTTTCCATGATGCAATTCATCGCAACAGAAGATACCTTGCAAGGTTTAGTCTTTTGGACAATGGGCAGTTTATCAAAAGCGACTTGGGTGAAACTTGGGGTGATGGCATTAGTTTTCGCACTTATTTTCCCAATTGCCATGATGAGTTCATGGAAGCTAACGGCTTTAAGATTGGGTGAGGATAGGGCGATCAGTTTCGGTATTGATGTGCGACGTTTAAGGTTAACAACATTATTACGCATCAGTATTTTATCGGCGCTAGCAGTGGCATTTGTCGGCCCTATTGCCTTTATTGGTTTAGTTGCGCCACATATTGCAAGGTTGATTTTTGGTGAAGATCACCGTTTTTATCTGCCTGCAAGTGCATTAATTGGGGCGTTAATTTTATCCATGGCCTCAATAGCGTCGAAGAATATTATTCCGGGTGTGATTATCCCTGTTGGGATCGTAACCTCGTTGGTTGGTGTACCGTTCTTCCTAAGTATTATTTTACGTCATAGAGGGAACGTATCATGAGTGGCCTGATTATTAACCAATTTAATGCAGGTTACCCTAAACGCCTCGTAATTGAGAACCTATCGACGGATATCTTGCCTCGCGGCAAGATCACGGTATTACTTGGGCCAAATGGTAGTGGCAAATCCACATTGTTGCGTTCGTTGGCGGGGTTAAATAAGGCAACAGGGCAGTTGTTACTGGATGGTCAGGATTTAACCCAACAGAGTTTTGCCCAGCGAGCACAAAATGTGGTGTATTTACCGCAAACATTACCTGCTGGTGTGCACCTGTATGTTTTAGAGTCAGTGATTGTTGCTCAACGTGCTTCAGGCGGTTTGAGCAATGAGAATAGTAAAGACGAAGTAATGGGATTATTACGTCAATTGGGTATTGAACATTTGGCGTTAAGTTATTTAGACCAACTTTCAGGTGGTCAAAAACAATTAGTGGGTTTGGCACAATCTTTAATTCGTCAACCCAACTTATTGTTATTAGATGAACCGTTAAGTGCGCTGGATTTAAATTACCAATATCATGTGATGGATTTAGTTGCGAAAGAGACGAAACGTCGAAATATAATAACGGTTGTGGTGGTTCATGATATTAATATTGCGCTCAAACATGCGGAGCATGTATTAATGTTGAAGCAAGGCAATTTAATTGCTCAAGGCGAGCCCGCTGAGGTTATTACCCCTGAAAGCCTTGCTGAGGTTTATGGTGTGCGCGGTCGTATCGAACGTTGTTCGCAAGGTGTGCCACAAGTTTTAATTGATGGGCTGGTTGATAAATTAGCAAGTTAATATAGTAATAGAATAGTGTGCTTGCAGCACTTGGCAAGCACATTAAATAAAATATAGAGGGCGCAATATTAAAAAATTAAATATTAATTAATAGTAATTACCCACAGGAAATTTAATTGAATTATAAAATGGTTTTTTACCATGAATTTCCTATGGGTATTTAAATGCCTAAATAATAAAAATATTTTTTGATTCAATGAAATCAATGTGAGCAAATCAATTCATATATAAAACAAAATATCTCTTGGAGAGTTGGGAATGGTTGTTTTTAATAAAAGAAAAGTGGCAATTAGCATTATTGCGGCTATTGCTGCGGCGCCTGCATTTGCTGATGACAGCAAAGATAAAATCTATGTGACAACGGCATCAGGCTACCAACAGAAAATTGAAGATGCACCTGCGTCTATTTCTGTTGTGACGCGCGAACAACTCGAAACTAAAGCTTACCGTGATGTGACTGACGCATTAAAAGATGTACCGGGTGTTTTAGTGACTGGCGGCGGCAGTAGCTCTGACATTAGTATTCGAGGTATGGATGCTAAATACACCATGATTTTAATCGATGGTAAACGTGTTGATACACGTACAACTCGCCCAAATAGTGATAATTCAGGTATTGAACAAGGTTGGTTACCACCATTACCGGCGATTGAACGTATTGAAGTGGTACGTGGCCCTATGTCATCGCTGTACGGTTCAGATGCAATGGGTGGGGTAATCAATATAATCACTCGTCGCGTACAACAAGAGTGGACGACCAGTTTACGTGCAGATACTACACTCACTGAACGTAAAAATTCAGGGAATACAGGCCAAGGCAGTTTCTATACCTCTGGACCATTAATTGATGGGTTATTGGGGGCTAAGCTGCAAGGTCAGTATTCACAGCGTGGTGAAGACAAATATGAAGGTGGTTTTAATCGTCAAATTATGACAAGTGGTGGCGGTACATTGTCTTGGACACCGGATGATAAAAATACCTTTGATTTAGATTTCAAAAAAGATAATCAGCATCGTGATTCACGATATGGTTATTCAAGAAGTAGCACTGCAAAAACTGAGAATAAAGAGAAATTTGAAAATACACACGTTGCCTTAACGCATTATGGTTTATACGACGGTTTTTCTACAGATACCTATATTCAGCATGATGAAGCTAAGAATATTGGTCGTAAAATGAAATCAAAAGATACGACTATGCGTAATCAAAGCGTATTTTTGCTGGGTGATCATAGTCTAAGTCTTGGTGGACAATACCGTAAAGAAAAATTGGAAGATGAGCAGAATAAACTAAAGGCTAGTTCTCTAGACAGATACAGCTGGGCATTATTCGCAGAGGACGAATGGTTGATGACCAATGACTTTGCGTTAACAGGTGGTGTTCGTATGGATAAAGACGAAAACTACGGTACCCATTGGACTCCGCGCTTATATGGTGTGTGGCATCTTGATGAACAATGGACGGTTAAAGGTGGGGTTTCAACTGGGTATAAAGCACCTGATTTACGCCAATCGTCTGCAAATTGGGGGCAAGGTACGGGTGGTGGCCAATCAAATGGCGTCATTTTTGGTAACCCTAGTTTG
Organism: Providencia sp. PROV141; assembly: GCF_028481645.1. Lineage (NCBI taxonomy): Bacteria > Pseudomonadati > Pseudomonadota > Gammaproteobacteria > Enterobacterales > Morganellaceae > Providencia > Providencia sp. PROV141. The sequence continues at coordinate 32,332 of NZ_JAMPPR010000031.1, forward strand.
AAACCAGAAAAAAGTGTAACTGAAGAGATTGCGGTTATTTGGAATAATCAAGAAAATTTAACAGCAAGTCTAAGTATTTATAATACTGATTTCAAAGATAAAATAACTGAAATCACACGTTGTGATAACAAAGATAGTAGTAATAAATGTAGTACTTCAAGTAACCCAATTGATCGTGATTATGATTTTGTTAGTGATCGTACTAACATTGGCAAAGCAAATATGCGCGGGATTGAAGCTACATTTAATTGGAACATTCTGGATAATTTAGCGTTCACAAATAACTATACCTTCACTGATACTGAACAAAAAAGCGGTGTAAATAAAGGTAAAGCGTTAAATAAACAACCTAAACATATGGTTAATTCGACATTGACTTGGGATACGACTGAAGACTTACAAACTTGGACTCGAATGAACTTTAGGGGCAAGACATCTGATTACCAAGGTCGTCGACAAGCAATGAGCAAAGGTACGCCATCATATGCATTATTTGATTTAGGCGCGAGCTATCAATTAAATAAAAATGCGAATTTAGTTGGTGGTGTCTATAACGTCTTAGACCGTCGTATTGATACTGCAAACTACGGTGCTGAATTAGAAGGCCGTCGCTACAATATCGGTATCAACTACAACTTCTAATCGAAAAAATAATTTCGATTAATCCAAACCCTTTGGCTTTTACCAAAGGGTTTTTTGTTGATTAAAACCTGATAAAAATCATAAGAAAAAGAGGTTATAAGCAGATATGGCAAAAAGTCAGAAATAATCAAAATTTCTCATGGAAAATAGGGTGATTTGTTAACAATTTAACTTGCTATTTCGAGTTATGGCGTGCAAAATGCGCGAACTAAAAAATAACTGATGCTTAATTAAATGAAGCATCGGTTTTTTTGTTTTTAGGAACGTTCATTCTAGCGGGGCCGGACATAGAGCCGGAGAGATAATTTTAATATTTACGTGTAGCAAACATTTTTCGCTACCGATTTGAGGAATGCTTTTATGGCTTACTTTTTCGCATTCGCAGCAGGGCCAGGCACTGGCGGCTGCCGTATCGATGACTATGGGGCTCTCGGTGGCTTCGCTCACACGCCTTTCTCCCTCTCTTCGTTTTTCTCTGCCTATAGGCAGATGCAAAGTCTTCCCAGTAACTGTCGATTAAGCCGAAGTAGTATGCAATCGAAAGTTATGGGAGGGCTTAGACGTGCAAAATAATACTCCAATTCCATTAGACATCGGTCACAATCAAACGGGTGCGAATAACCGCGTACAACTTGCAAAAACCTTAACATTGGTGCAAGTAGTGATGATCGGTATTGCGTATATCCAGCCAATGACGATATTTGATACCTTCGGAATGGTGTCAGATAAAACCGGTGGACATGTTCCAACTTCATACATTATTGCACTTGCTGCGATACTGTTTACTGCTCTGAGCTACGGTAAATTGGTGAAACGTTTCCCATCAGCCGGTTCAGCGTACACTTACGCCCAAAAATCAATGAGCCCTCATATTGGCTTCTTGGTGGGTTGGACATCCTTGCTGTCCTATATTTTTATGCCAATGATCAACATCTTATTGGCTAAAATTTATTTACAAGATATTTTCCCTAATGTTGAACCAGCGATTTTTGTTGTGGGTCTAGTCATATTGATGACGGCAGCAAACTTACGCGGTATCAACGTGATAGCGAACTTAAGTACCGTGATTGCGATTATCCAAGTTGGTGTCATGGCGGTCTTTACGGGCTTAGTTATTCACGGTGTTTCGAATGGTGAAGGTTCAGGTGAGATTTGGACATTTAACCCATTTGCGAATGAAAAAACCGAAGTGATCCCGCTGATAGCTGGGGCAACAATTCTTTGTTTCTCATTCTTAGGTTTCGACGGATTAAGCTCATTGTCAGAAGAAACGCCAAATGCGGGTAAAGTCATCCCGCGGGCTATTTTCTTAACTGCGTTAATTGGTGGTGTTATCTTTATTACCGTTTCTTTCTTCTTACAGCAATACTTCCCTGATGTATCACGCTTTAAGAATATTAACGAGACACAGCCAGATATTATGCGTTTTGTTGCTGGAGCATTCTTCCAGTCAATCATTCTGGTGTTCTCATGTGTTACGGTATTAGCGTCAGGTATGGCGGCTCATGCGGGTAGTGCGCGCTTAATGTATGTCATGGGGCGTGATGGGGTATTCCCAGAAAAAGTATTTGGTTATGTTAGCCCAACGTGGCGCACTCCAGCATATAACGTATTAATGGTTGGTTTCTTAGCACTAGGCGCTATCTGGTTTGAAATGGATTTTGCAACCGCGTTAATTAACTTTGGGGCTCTAATCGCGTTTACCTTCGTGAATATTTCGGTTATCAGCCAATTCTTTATTCGTGAACGCCGTATGACTGGGGCTAAAAATATCATTAACTATTTGATTTTACCTGTCATCGGGACATTAACAGTCTGTGTGTTATGGCTAAATATTGAAGAAGATTCAATGGTATATGGCCTAGTCTGGACTGCGGTTGGTTTAGTGTATATGGCTGTTTTAACGCGTATGTTTAAGCGGCCTATGCCGCAAATGAGTGACGTGTAACTATATTCTTCATATTTCGGGCTGTAGCTGCGTTGCGTTCTCAAAACGACATGGGTCACATACTTATGTATGCTCCCCATGATCGTTTTGCTCGGCGTCTTGCTACAACGCGAACTATTTTGAATATATCTAAAATCTCGTTTTTAAATATACCTAAAATTTCGCTTTTAAATAGATAGGCCGTACTTCATATTTCATGCGGTAGCGGTGTTGTATTCACAAAGCTACAAGGGTCACATACTTATGTATGCTTCCCATGATCGTTTTGCTCGGCGCCTTGCTACAACGCGAACTATTTTGAATATAACCGAAATTAGAACTGAAATCAGAATTGATAAAATAGCGCCCTTGAGGCGCTATTTTTTTACCCGTTAAGAATTATTTAAGATAAAGCGTGTAGCCTATTAACATCATAATATTATGTGATATTGTTGTTACAACACATAATGTATAACTATGATAATTACGAATTCGATGAATAAGGCACACAAATGAATGATGCAAAGAAACCTGAGAATCAACGATTATTACTGACGCTTAGGAATATTGTTGGCAAAAAAAATATTTTAACAGAGCCGCATAAAACAGAGCGTTATCGCAAAGGCTTTCGCTCTGGTATGGGGGATGCAATCGCGGTTGTATTTCCAACAACATTGCTAGAACAATGGTATGTTTTCAAAGCGTGTGTTGAAGCGGATAAAATTGTCCTAATGCAAGCGGCGAATACCGGGTTAACCGAAGGGTCAACACCGAGCGGTTATGACTATGACCGCGATATTGTCATCATTAGTACGTTGAAATTAAACCAAATTCAAGTTTTACCGGAATTTAACCAAGTGGTTGCGATGCCGGGAAGCACTTTGTACGATCTGGAAAAAATCTTAAAACCATTAGGGCGCGAACCACACTCTTTGATTGGGTCTTCGTGTATTGGTGCCTCTGTCGTTGGGGGGATTTGTAACAGTTCTGGAGGGTCGCTAGTACGCCGAGGTCCTGCTTATACTGAGCTGGCTCTCTATGGCCGAGTCAGTGATGATGGCAAAGTAGAATTGGTAAATCATCTTGGTATCGATTTAGGGAACACTCCAGAAGAAATTCTGACAAACCTGCAAAATCGCGGTTATAGCAGTGAAGACGTGCAAGTTAGCGATAAATTAGCGTCTGATCACGAATATGCAGAACGCGTTCGTGATGTCGATGCAGATACGCCATCACGCTTTAACGCAGATGAGCGTCGTCTATTTGAAGCATCAGGGTGCGCAGGAAAATTAGCCGTATTTGCTGTTCGTTTAGATACCTTCCCAGCAGATAAAAAAACACAGGTATTTTATATCGGTTCTAATAATCCAGATGTTTTGGAAGATATACGTCGTTATATTTTGAGTGAATTTAAAAACCTGCCAGTAGCGGGGGAATATATGCACCGTGGTTGCTTCGATATTGCAGAAGTTTATGGCAAAGATACCTTTTTAATGATTGATAAATTCGGCACTGACAAAATGCCAATGTTTTTCACCATTAAAGGGAGAATTGATGCGGTATTAAATAAAGTTCCATTCCTGCCATCAAATCTGATTGACCGTACTATGCAAGTTCTCAGTAAATTATGGCCCTCCCATTTACCACCTCGTATGAAAGAATTCCGTGATCGTTACGAACACCATTTAATGTTGAAAATGGCCGGAGATGGCATTGAGGAAGCTAAAGTTTGGCTAAAATCTTATTTTTCAAGCGCAGATGGCGGCTATTTTGAATGTACCCCCGAGGAGGGAGCAAAAGCGTTTTTACATCGTTTTGCAGCTGCGGGTTCTGCGGTTCGTTATCATGCTGTTCATAACAAAGATGTGGAAGATGTTTTACCTCTTGATATCGCATTACGCCGTAATGATAGAAATTGGTTTGAAACGTTACCACCAGAAATTGAAAAGTTATTGGTGCATAAATTATATTGTGGCCACTTTATGTGCCATGTTATGCATCAGGATTATGTATTGAAAAAAGGCGTAGACCCGAAAGAGCTAAAAGAAAAAATGTTAGCTTTGTTAGATGAGCGAGGCGCTCAATATCCTGCAGAGCATAACGTAGGACATTTGTATAAAGCTCCTGAACAATTGAAATCATTCTACAAGCAATCTGACCCAACAAACACAATGAACCCTGGTTTAGGTAAAACAACTAAACGTAAAAATTGGGAAGGGGATTGTGGTTGCGGTCATTCTCATGACCATTAAGGCACATGTCATATAAATGAAAAAAGGCAGGTATTGGTAAACATTTCAATATCTGCCTTTTTTATTGCTAAATTAACTGGCGAGATCTCTCGCATAATTAATCAATGCTTTTAATTGCTGACAACGCTTTTCATCATGTTGATGCTCTACAAGTAATAGTTGTATTTGTTGCATGTATTCTGTTAAACGCTCTTCATTAAAGTAGTCTCTACGGTGCTGTAACCAGCGCTGCTGTTCATCATAAGATAAGGTTGCAGGGTAATTACGTGCTTTGTAGCGAAAGAAAAGTTCTTTCATGCGCTTATCTTCAAAACTTAATTCCAATGCAGGTAAGTTCTGTGGGGAAGTTTCACGAATAATATCCATAGTTGAGCGGTCAGAAGGACTGAAAAAACCATTATAAATTTGTGTATCGACATCGTCTGACTCGGCAAATATTTGAGGCTCGCTAAATAACTCAATTAATTTATTACGAATTTCAGGGTGCTTGCGTAAGGTTTCCAGATTACGCATACACAAGTCACGGTCAACACCTGTTCGCTGTGCATCTTCTGGCCGCAGTGTTTTTTCTGGCGCTAGAATTGGGCATTTATTAATATGAACTAATTTTACAGGAACGGGAGAAGCGCCCGCCAATTCAGCTTTAGGCGTATATAATCGGGTACGTAATTGTTGAACATCTAACTCAATTAATGGTGAGATATCGGCAGATAAATCGCACATAATGACGGCATTTTTGTTATCAGGATGCCAAGCAAGCGGAGCGACTAAACTGACATAAGAACGCAATGCGCCAAACATACCAGACACATGAACTAATGGTGTTATTTCTACAATATCAATAAGTTGGCTTATTTTGTTTTTGTTTCTTAGCTGATAAAAGTAATCGAACATTCGCGGTTGAGCGGCTTTCAATAGTTTTGCCATATTAATAGTGGCTAAAACGTCAGACATTGCATCGTGCGCATTTTCATGAGCAACCCCATTTGCTTTGGTCAAATGTTCTAAACGCATACTCGGTAAGCCATCTTCATTTTCTGGCCATTGAATACCTTCAGGGCGAAGCGCAAAACAGGCACGCAAAGTGTCGAGTAAATCCCAACGCGAATTTCCTTGTTGCCAACTATAAGCATATGGGTCGTAAAAATTTCGGTAAAAAATATTACGCGTAACTTCATCATCGAAACGAATATTGTTGTAGCCCATAATACAGGTATTAGGGACACTAAAAGCCGCATGAATTCGTTTAGCAAACTCGGCTTCATTAATGCCTTGAGATAATGCTACCTGCGGGGTAATCCCAGTGATCATGACGGCTTCAGGTTGCGGTAAATAGTCATCAGCCGGAGCACAATAAAAAACTTCGGGTTCTTCAATGATATTAAAATCAAGGTCAGTACGGACCCCTGCAAATTGCGCAGGTCTATCGAGAGCAGGGCGCTTACCAAAGGTTTCATAGTCATGAATAAAAAAAGTCGGTTGTTTTTTATTATCTTGCAACGTTTTCACCATTTTGATGGTTATATAGTAGATTGATAGTGGTCAATTTATTGCTATTCACTATACCTTGTTGATTAATGATACCTTATCTACCGTAAAAGCTAAACCAAGGCTATCTGATATTGAGCGGGTGAGATTGAGAGCCCGTAACTTGGATGATTTGATGAAATATTTTACCCAGCAGACATTCGTCATCAATTAGTGAGAGTATATCGTGATTGATATCACATATATTGACTGTTAACGTTAACATCGGTGATTAACATCACAATTAACAGGCTATTTTGTGGTTTGAAATCAATGTTAACCTTAACATTTCATCAGGATAATTTTTGATAGGTGATGAAATATGAATCGTGGTTCAAGAAAGTACTATGCCTCTTTGAGTGCATTATTGTTTTTTTTCTTTTTCACGTGGTCATCAACGTTTTCTGTCATTGCAATCTGGCTGCGTAAATATGTTGGCTTGGATGGTGCGGATACAGGATTTATTTTCTCTTGTATTTCGATTGTGGCACTTTGCGCACAGCCACTCTATGGGTTTATGCAAGATAAATTAGGATTACGAAAAAATTTACTGTTATTTATTGCAGTACTACTGATTTCATCTGGCCCATTTTTTATGGTTTTCGGTACGCTGCTAAGATGGAATGTATTTTTAGGCAGTGTTATTGGTGGCTTGTTTATTGGCATGACTTTTCATGCGGGCATTGGTGTTCTTGAATCTTATACAGAGCGAGTCAGCCGATTACGTAATTTTGAATATGGAAAAGCGAGGATGTGGGGCTCATTGGGGTGGGCAAGCGCAACGTTTTTTGCTGGGCGTAATATTAACCTGAACCCTGATTACAATTTTATCATGGCAACCGTTTCAGGCTTATTATTTTTAGTTATTTTATTGAATTTAAAAACGGCAAACGCAGATGCGTATAATAGCCTTGAACATGGTAAACCTTCAGCCATCACGGTGAAAGATGCTTTGCAATTGTTTGTACAACCCCATTTTTGGGCTTTGATATTGTTTGTATTAGGAACCTGTATATACAGTGTGTATGACCAGCAATTTATGGTGTATTTTGCCCATCAGTTTCAAAGTGAGCAATTAGGTAATGAGATGTACGGTTATCTAAATTCATTGCAGGTTTTCTTGGAGGCAGGAGGCATGTTTTTAGCGCCATTTGTCGTCAACCGAATTGGTGCTAAAAATGGATTGTTGTTTGCGAGTTCTGTAATGGCACTACGCATTATTGGTTCAGGGTTAGTTGATGGCGCGATTATGATATCGATAATGAAATTACTGCATGCCGTTGAGCTCCCGATTCTGTTAGTCGCGATTTTTAAATATAACAGTCTTCATTTCGATAAACGTTTGTCATCGACACTTTATTTGGTTGGCTTTAGTTGCATGAGCTCTGTCGTTGCAAGTATTTTATCGCCATTAGCGGGTTGGGGGTATGATAAAATTGGTTTTGCTGATACCTATCTGGTCATGGGGATATTTGTTATTATTACGACGATATTATCTGCATTTTGTCTCAGAGGTGATGGGGCAGGCAATCAAGAAATCAGAGAAAAAGATCAAACAAATAAATGTAATGAAGATCACTCCGAAAATTTGGTCGTTAAAGTATAAAGTGAAATCAATTTTCAGCGGAATAATTTGATAAATATGCGAAACGGGCTTGTAACTCAATAGGATTAGATTGTATTGTGTTAATAGATAATGCGTTTTGAATATTGACTAGAGGGTTTTAAACATGGACAACGCTAACAAGCCGTCTTTCCAAAATGTTCTGGAATTTGTGCGTATGTTTCGTCGCAAAAATAAAATTCGTCGTGAAATCACCGACAATGAGAAAAAAATTCGTGATAACCAGAAGCGTGTTTTGCTGCTGGATAACTTGAGTGAATATATAAAACCAGGTATGTCGATTGAAGATATTCAGGCAATTATTGCGAATATGCGTAGTGATTATGATGATCGTGTTGATGATTATATTATCAAGAACGCTGAACTCTCCAAAGAACGTCGTGAAATATCGAAAAAGCTCAAAGAGATGGGTGAATTACCGCGTATTGATGTGAAATAATTACCGTGTAAAGCCGAGGTCATCTCGGCTTTACTGTTTTTGGCTTGAGTCGATAGATAACATTGACCACGCGTAGTTATTATAAATTTAACCGATTAACTTGTTTGATTAATGCGGTTGCTAACCTTTCCATTTCATTTTCTGCAATAAATCCCATCGTCACTGCTGCTGCGACAAGCTGGCCTTCACCATTAAATACAGGGCACGCAATAGATTGCGCTCCGGGAATACCTTCAGTTGGTTGGTAACGGATGGCATAACCTTGTTGGATAACTTTATTAATTTCGTCTTGCGAATAGGAATTCGAGCCAAATTGGTTATCAAATGCGGAATAAACCAACCCAGCTGCACTTTTTACGACAGGTAATGGCGTATTAGGTAAAAAGTCAATTTCAATATTTTTGAAGCTACGATTATATTTCACTAAAGAAAGAGCCTTCCCTAGACGCGTGGCTATACCTGTTGAGACGTTCTGTTCATCACGAAATTGAATCAAACTATTGTTAATGGTTTCGATGTAAGAGTCTTCAGGTTTAACAAAATTAGCTAAGAAGGTTAAATTGCGGCCTAAACCATAACGGCTAGTTTGAGAATCTTGGTACAGCATTTGTGTACGGCACAGTGAAACCAGATATTTATGTAGACGGCTTTTTGATATCTCACAACCTTTTGAAATATCCGCTGCGCGAGCAATGCCCCCATTTTGAGCAATATAATTTAAAATGCTTACGGCTATATCAACAGAATTAACACCTTGCAGAGTAGACATACATAAACCTCAGTTTAACAAGTCCTGAAATTTTACCATGAGTTGCCTTGTGCTGCTAACGACCCGACAAAGCAAAAAAGTAACCCGAAAGCAGTAGTACGTTATTACCTATAAATAGATAGAATTATTGATGCCACTCAAGTTCATCTTTGGTGAATGGAGTATATATATAGTGTACTTATAAAGGCAATGTCGAGGTTTACTATAATGAAAACGATAAATTCACTACGTTTAAAACGCCGAACTCTACTCAAAGGGCTTGGCGTTGTGGGGTTGGCGAGTATCGCACCCTGTTCTTATGCACAAGGAAACAGCAATCAACCCTTACCTAAAGTGCGACTCAAACTGTCGGACTACAAAACATTTCGGTCAACCTGTGCAATGGAGTGTTTGCATTGCAACCTAACCGCATATACCTACCAAGGTAAGCTGATGAAAATTCAGGCGACGGAAGGGTTTAATGTCAAATGTTGCTTGCGAGGAATCAGCCGAACTAAATGGGTCTATCATGATCAACGCATCAAAACACCATTACTACGAGTAGGCGAAAAAGGTAAAGCTGAATTCAAACCGATAAGTTGGGATGAGGCGCTGGATCTTATTGAAAAAAATATCAGAGAGACCATTGATAAATATGGCAATGAAGGGTTGTTTATTTCCACTCATGCTGGAAATATGGACTCAATTAAAAATGATATGGGGAAGGCCTTCTTTGATTATTTAGGCGGGTCAACGAAACAAGCGGGTTCACTTTGTTGCTCTGCTGTAACAGCTGCGATGATCCCGATGCTCGGGCTGAGGTATGCAGATACCCGCGATACGATAGCGGATAGCCGTTATATCCTGTGTTGGGGCAATAACCCAGCTGTTACGATGCAAGCCTATTTTAAAAATTATAACCAAGCGAGAAAAAATGGCGCTCGATTAGTGGTTATCGACCCGCGCTTTAGTGAAACTGCGGCAAAAGCAGACGAATGGATACCGATTATTCCAGGGACAGATACCGCGCTTGCTTTAGGGATGATTAAAATCATTATTGAAGAAAACCGGATAGATGAAAATTTCTTGAGGGCTCATACTGGCGCGGTTTATTTGGTTGATGCGGACCAAAAACAAGTTAGGCAGAACAAAGATGATAAGGACAGCTATTTAGTTTTCGACACATTAAGCAAACAGTTAGTTCGCCATGATTCACCGGGCATTAAACCGGCACTTTTCCAACATGAACTTCCTGAAGATTTGAGTTATACCACTGTTTTTGAACAAATTTATCAACAAGCAAAAGGTTGGGATATTGCCCGAGTCAGTGAAGAAACGGATATTCCAGTGGAAACTATTGTACGTCTTGCTCGGGATTACTCCTCAATAACACCGTCAATGATTGTGCAAAATATGTCAGGAGCACAACGAACCGAACATGGTGCTTATGTTGCAGGAAGCCAGTTCTATCTCGCCTTATTGACTGGAAATATAGGTAAACGAGGGGCGGGTGTTTGTGATGCTGGTGGAGCTCGGCAAATGGCTAACTTTAGCCCAATAGTGCCACCAGCACCGAATGTGAAAAATATTCCTCCCATTCCTGTTGCGAAAGTTGGCGACTTTATCGTCAATGAAAAGCCACATCCGATTAATTTCTGGTGGATTATGACGATGGGGGTTATGACCCAATTGCCGAATACCAACAAGGTTCGCGAAGCACTAAAAAAAGTTCCATTTGTTGTGGTAGCAGATAATCTCATGAGCTCAACCGCCTTATATGCTGATTTAGTTTTACCTGTGACCACTATTTTTGAAGATACCAGCTTGATGGCGGGCGTTCGTAGCCAATATGTCCAATTAATGGAAAAGGCGGTTGAGCCAGCAGGTGAAGCAAAACCAGACTATTGGATTTTTGCTCGATTAGCAGAACGTTTCGGCTTTGGCGACGTATTTAATAAGCCAATAGAGCACTATATTGATGCTTGTTTAGTCGGCTCTGGTATTACTCGCCAAATGTTGGAAAAAGGCCCCGTACGGCCGGTAGAAGGGGATTGGATACCATTCAAAGACGGTATTTTTAGGACATCAACCAAAAAAGCACACTTGTTTGTTGAAGATTGGCAAAAGAAAAATTTCTCACCTGTCGTCGCATACTACCAAGTGACCGAGTCTGTTAAAGGTTCACCTGAATTAGCCAAAAAGTATCCTTTGATGGCAGTTCAGCGCAAGTTAGCGCGTAGTGTGCACTCAAGTCATGGAATGAATGAATGGATCCTCGAAGTACAACGAAACCAGCCGAATGTCTTGATTCACCCAGAAGATGCCAAATCTAGAGGTATTAAGAATGGGGAATGGGCAGTCACCTTTAATGACCGAGGAGAACACCGAGCCATTGCTGTTGTGACAACGCATATTAAAAAAGGCGTAATTTCACTGGATAACGGCTGGTGGGAACAACAAGGGGGAAGTAGCAGTCATGTCACGAATGACCAAGTTGAACATTTGGGAACGGGGCACTGCTGTAATAGTACGTTAGTTGATGTAAGAAGGGAGGCTTAATCATGGTCAAGCAATATGGTTTCTTAATAAATACAAAAGATTGCTATGGTTGCCGCACTTGTTCAATGGCTTGTAAATCTGAGAATGTGACCCCGCCGGGTGTCTTGTGGCGTCGAGTTCGCGAATTCAACGATGATTCACCGAATACTCAAGCATTTATTACGATGTCTTGTAACCATTGTGATGACCCACAATGTTTAAAAGTTTGCCCAGCAGACACCTATACTAAACGGGCGGACGGTATTGTCGTTCAAGATCATGAAAAATGTATTGGTTGCCAGATGTGTATTATGGCCTGCCCATATCATGCCCCTGTGTTTGACCCCGCAGAAGGGAAAACCAGCAAGTGTAATATGTGTGCGGAGCGGTTAGATGAAGGCCTACAGCCAAGGTGTGTGGAGTCTTGCCCTACGGGTGCCATTGAGTTTGGCGACATTACCGAATTGCGTAAGAAGCACACGACAAACTGGGCGGTACTGGAACAGCGTTATAATATGCCAGACCACACGATCAGCAATCCAAACATTGTGATTATTGGGATGGAGGACTAATCATGGATATTAAACATATGGAACTCCCTCTGGTATTTTTTACAGTGATGAGCCAGTGGGGGATTGGTGCTGTTCTCGCATTAACCATTTACCAAATGAAAGCTAGTCAGGAATCCCTATTATCAGGCGCTGTATTACGTCGTGCAGTGCTATTGATATGGCTGATTGAAGTTATTGGTTCTTCGATGTCAATGGGGCATTTAGGTGTGCCTCTTGAAGCATACCGTTCCGTTCTGGGGTTAAGTCATTCATGGCTAAGTCGCGAAGCAGTGACATTTGTATTATTAAATGGTGTTATCACTTTGTGGGCTCTATCTTGCTGGCTGCAACCTACAGTAAACACACGCAACACGATATTAGGCTGGATCAGTGGGATTGGTGGATTAGCCGCTATACTTGTCACGGCACAAGTCTATTATCAAATGGTTGCTCACCCATTATGGCATACACCAGCAACACAAATTGCGTTTATAGGTAGTGCAATTGTCCTTGGTTTTAGTCTAGTGGCCTTATTTGTTATTGGGCAAGGCAAGTTATTACCCTCGACAATTAAAGTCGGCGTGCTGATAGGTGTTGCATTGGTATTAATTGCACAGATTATTCGCTTACAATTACCTGCAAGCCAAGGCGGGAGCTACTTGCTGTGGTGGCAAGTAGTGATGAGTATGATATTGCCTTGCATTATGGTGATAAAAGCATACAAGGAGCGACCATCCGCAGTCTTACTTGTATTGATAATGTTGGCGATGTTTAGCGGAGAGTTAGCTGGCAGAGCCTTGTTTTATGGTTCGGTGATGACCCAAGCTCCTTGGTTCTAAAAATCCTCGTCATATTTCGGCCTGTCGCGTTGTTGGCGTCGCACACTCGCCCTAGTCACATACTTGTGTATGCTCCTAGGGTCTTGTTTAGCTCGCCGCCTAGCGACAGGTCGAACTATTTAGAGGATTATGTAGGTTTGTCGATATCAGAGTTCGGCCTGTAGTGTTGTGCACGGGTTCTAGTTATATGATTGGGGGCATGTTTAGCTAATGTGCTTATTCAAAAGCACCATTCATCAGTTTGATAATAGGGTCAGAACGCTTATAACTGTTGATTAGGGGGACGAGGCGTTTGAAGTGTTCGCTGGCACAGTGAATATCGAGTGCTTCTTGATTTGGCCACTCCTCGATAAAAATAAAGTGCCCAGGATCTTTTTGGTCAACGTAAAGGTCATAACTGATACACAATGGTTCTAGTTTAGTCGCAGCGACCAATTCACGATATAACGGCATAACAATCTCAATCGCTTCACTTTGAATGAAATCTTCCGCAATGACTTTTAACATATATTTCCCTTTTCTTTATAATATGGCTGTATAAAAACACAGTAATATAAGCATAAATTCATTGAGAGCTCAATGTAAAAAACTGGCGAGATGATGAATTTTTTTAATTAAAAAATTTATTATTCATGAATTGTATTGTAATAAAAAAGCCTTGATAGTTTCCTATCAAGGCTTTTATGTTTACAGCTAGCGAGTTGCTAGAAATCAGCAGGTTTTGCCATTTCAGAGGTTGCGACGTTTGAAGCTACGTGGCCACCTGCGCCACCTTTACCTTCAAAGGTAGAGGCTTCACGCTGAAATTCTGTTATTTCAAATGGCGCAGCAGCAACTGCAGGGGCTGGTGCTTTTGTCATTGGAGAATAAGCATGACGTTTATGTAAGCTGACCGCTGGGCTGCTTGCTACCGTCGCGCGTTCAGCTACAGCAACAGGCTCGATAACTTCTTCGACACTGACTGCCTCGGTTGAAGCTGTGACAGTAACTTGAGGAAGTTGCGTTTCTTCAACGACGTCATTAACCACGTCATTGGCAATAACAGGTGCAGTTTGTTCGTCTACGATAGTAACGCTTTCAACCGTTTCTGTTTGAGCTATTTCAACTTGTGGCTCAATAACCTCAGCCACTATTTCTACAGTCTCTTTTACTACTTCGACGGTTTCAACTTCCTGCGTAACGTTAGCTTCATCAGCGACAATCGGTGTTGATTCAATAATGTGTTCGGCAGCGGTTGCTTTGTTAACTAAAGACGTTGCTTCAGCATTAACGGTTTCCACAGGAGTGTCATGCGACTCTTGTTTAACTTCCTCAGCCACGACAGGAGTGACTATCACGCTACTTTGTGACGGGGTAACATTTGTCGCTTCTGCTACAGGAGCATCATTAATACTTTGTTGTTCAAGCATTTCTTCATTAGTGATGATTGCCATGCTTTCTTGTTGAGGCTGGGCAATTGGGTAATGAATAAATACTTTGCCAGACGCCAGCTCAGGTGAGGCAACGGCAGCGATTAATGGCATTGGTGATTTAGTTAAATGGCGCTCATCACGATAACGACGACGACGTTGCCCACTGACACGTAAGTGACGTGGTGAACGACGTGAGCGTCGTGGAATGATGGTGTCTTGCTTTTCTTCGCCATCAACTTGAGCTACTGATTCTTGGCGCTCTTCAGTTTGTACTTCACCTTCAATTGGGCTCATAGGTGCAGCTGGTGCAGGTAATGCAGCCACTGGCTCAGAGGTCATTTCAGGTACTGTTTCAACAGGTGTAACAACCTGCTCGTTATCAGTAACTCGGATTTTTTGTGCTAATTGACGACGCTGACGACGTGGAGCAACCGGACGTTGTTCTTCTTCCTTTTCCACCGCATCTTCGACATGACTTTGCTGAGTATCTTGCTGAGTTTTAACCGCTTGCTGTTGACGTTTTTCATCTTGGCGACGGCGGCGTTCAGCGCGTTGTTCGCGACGTTGTTGCTGATTATCACGATTCGCATTGTCAGTTGTTTGCTCGTCTTGCGTGTTCGCATTCTTATTGTTGCGACCTTTATTGCGAGTGTTCGTATCATCCGATGGCGCATTACGGTTATTGCGATTGTCGCGATTATCGCGGTTATCGCGTGTTTCATTCTCATCGCGATCACGACGATTATTATTACGGCGATTATTATTGCGACGGTCATTATTCCGGCGGCGATCATTATTATTACGATTTTTTGGTGCAGGTTTCTCAACCACTTTTTCTTCTTCACCGAATAGGTTCTTGAAGAAAGCTGCAATTTTGCTGAACAAGCCCGGTGTTGCCGGTTCTGCGGTTGTTGGTTTAACAGGCGCTTTAGTTGATGTTTCTTTCGGTTTAACGGCCGTAGACACATCTACAGGGTCTTGCAACGCAAAAGCTGAAATTGCAGGTTGCTCAGGGACTTTACGCTCAGCGGTAGTTTCATCACTTTGCGTTAAAGTTTCTGTTTCGTGATATTGCGCTAAGTTATAACTTAACGTATTGACTTCTTCACCTTTACGAATGCGGATCACATGGAAGTGAGGCGTTTGCATTTGGTCATTAGGAACAACAACAACACGGACATGGCTTTGGCGTTGTTCGATATCACTGACCGCTTTGCGTTTTTCGTTCAGCAGGTAAGAGGCAATTTGTACGGGGACAATGGCATGCACTTCATGAGTATTTTCTTTCAGTGCTTCTTCTTCAATAAGACGAAGAACAGACAGAGAAAGTGATTCGTTGTCACGAATAGTTCCCGTTCCTGTACAGCGAGGGCACACATGGTGGCTTGACTCACCTAAAGAAGGGCTCAAACGTTGACGTGACATTTCCAATAACCCAAAGCGCGAGATGCGTGCAATTTGAATGCGTGCGCGGTCTTGACGTACTGCTTCACGTAGGCGGTTTTCAACTTCACGTTGGTGCCTAACGGGTGTCATGTCGATAAAATCGATAACAATCAAACCACCCAAGTCGCGTAGACGTAATTGACGTGCAATTTCATCAGCCGCTTCTAAGTTAGTGTTGAATGCAGTTTCTTCGATATCACCACCACGTGTTGAACGTGAAGAGTTGATATCGATAGCGGTCAATGCTTCAGTAGTATCAATAACTAATGCGCCGCCTGATGGCAAGCGAACTTCACGTTGGAACGCAGATTCGATTTGTGATTCAATTTGGTAGTGGCTAAACAGAGGAACATCACCACTGTAGTGTTTGATTTTGCTTGCAAAATCACCACGGCCGATAGCTTCGATATGGTTGCGTGCCATTTCGACAACTTTTGGGTTGTCGATCAGAATTTCGCCGATATCTGGGCGCAGATAATCGCGGAATGCGCGGACAATAACGTTACTTTCTTGGTGAATCAAGAAAGGTGCAGGGCGATTTTCAGCGGCTTTTTGGATAGCTTCCCAGTGACGTAAACGGTAGAGTAAATCTTGTTGCAGCGATTCTGCAGATTTACCCACACCTGCGGTACGAACGATTAAGCCCATGCCGTCAGGAATTTGTAAAGAAGACAGCGCTTCTTTTAGTTCAGTTCGATCTTCCCCTTCGATGCGACGTGAAATACCCCCCGCACGTGGGTTATTTGGCATTAAAACGAGGTAACTTCCAGCCAAGCTAATGAAGGTAGTTAGTGCCGCACCTTTATTGCCACGCTCTTCTTTATCCACTTGAACGATAACTTCTTGGCCTTCTTTTAACACATCTTTGATGTTAGGACGACCTTGAGAGTGATAGTTGCTTGGGAAGTATTCACGAGCGATTTCTTTGATAGGAAGGAAACCGTGTCTTTCAGCGCCGTAGTCTACAAAAGCGGCTTCAAGACTAGGTTCGATACGAGTGATTTTACCTTTGTAGATATTGGCCTTTTTTTGCTCATGACCGGGACTTTCAATATCCAAATCATAGAGACGTTGCCCGTCAACAAGGGCAACACGCAACTCTTCCTGTTGAGTTGCGTTTATTAGCATTCTTTTCATGTTATTACTTACTCATTATTTTCTTTTAAATAAAGAGCAGCGAAAGAAAGAGCTACTGTAAACCGATGGCCTCGTGATTTTTACAAAACCGTCTGCCTCGCGGCAGTCGTTCGTATAGAGACGCGCAGTATTCGGTGAACCTGATTTTTAGATTAAAAATTCAGCGTTCTTAATCAGGATGCCGTAAGTTATTAAAGAAAACGGAAGTTCCTAACCCAATAAGCCAAAATTCGTTGCTCGCTAATTTATTTGATGTTGCTAAATGTCTTACGCCATTGCTGCATTGTTACGCCATCAAATAAGAAATCCTATAAAACGTTAACTTTCGTTTTTTAAACATCTCAGCAACTTCATATTATTCCATTGCCATAGCCATTATAGCAAGTCGATACGGAAGTTATATGGAAATTTTATTTAGAAATAGGATAAATCATGCAGAAAATAACCAAATTAAAAAAAAACATAAAAAATTTTGTGGAGTCGGTATGATAGGGAAAGCAAATAAGCGCATATTTTAATCAATTAGAGTTAACGCATTCTCGAATGAATACACAAAATCAAGTTCAATTTATTGACATCAGCGATGACGAAGCTGGGCAACGTATCGATAACTTTTTGCTCACTAAACTTAAAGGTGTGCCGAAAAGTATGATTTATCGCATTATCCGCAAAGGGGAAGTGCGTGTTAACAAGGGGCGGATAAAGCCTGAATATAAATTGGTCGAAGGGGACCAAGTACGCGTTCCTCCCGTTAGGGTTGCTGAGCGTGAAACCGCACCGGTTTCGGCCAAACTGGATAAAGTCGCTGCATTAGCGAATTGCATTTTATTTGAAGATGACGTTCTCTTAGTGCTGAATAAACCATCGGGTACTGCTGTTCATGGTGGAAGTGGTTTAAGTTTTGGTGTTATCGAAGGTTTAAGAGCCTTACGACCAGAAGCGCGTTTCCTTGAATTGGTTCATCGTCTTGACAGAGACACATCAGGTATTTTATTGGTGGCGAAAAAACGCTCAGCACTTCGAGCGTTACATGAACAATTGCGTTTGAAACAAATGCAAAAGGATTATTTAGCTCTCGTAAGAGGCAACTGGCAGTCGCACATGAAAGTTGTTCAAGCCCCTTTACTTAAAAACATTCTACAAAGTGGCGAGCGAGTCGTTAAAGTGAGCAGTGAAGGAAAACCGTCAGAGACGCGTTTTAAAGTGGAAGAACGGTTTGATAATGCAACCTTGGTAAAAGCGAGCCCTGTCACGGGGCGGACACATCAAATACGTGTTCATACACTTTATGCAGGGCATCCTATTGCATTTGATGACAGGTACGGTGACAAGCAATTTGATAGCCAACTGGCAGGGACAGGTTTAAACCGCTTATTTTTGCATGCGAGTGCATTGAAATTTACGCACCCTAAAACGGGTGAAGAGATGCGTTTGCAAGCTCCATTAGATAACCAATTAAATCACTGCCTAAAAATATTACGTAGTCGTAAAGCAGAAAAGTAAGCCATTTGATTAACTGGCAGGTTTTCCCTGCCAGTATGAAGGATTAATTATCAAATAATGGGCTAACTTGATGTGGACGTAACATCTCGAGTAATAAAATAAGTGGAAGCCCAACTAACGTATTGGGGTCACGCCCTTCTAATCGCTCAAATAAACTAATTCCTAGTCCTTCTGATTTAAAGCTCCCAGCGCATTGATAAGGTTCATCTTTCAATAGGTAATTCGTTATTTCCGCATCAGATAGTAGTCTGAAATGCACATGAAATAATTCACATTGCACATCAAATTTACCCGTTTCGGTATCCAGCAAGCACAATCCAGTATAAAAAGTAACCTTATTGCCTGACGCAGATTTTAATTGTTGAAAAGCATTATCAAAATTATGCGGTTTTCCGACAATCTTATTGTTGATAACACAAACTTGGTCAGAACCGATGACCAGATGTTGCTGGTATTGAGCGGCGAGTGCTTGTGCTTTCGCATGAGATAAACGCATGACTAAAGCTTGGGCAGATTCATTCAATACAGGCGACTCATCAATATTTGGGGCAGCAGCTAAAAAAGGTAAGCCTAATTTTTTTAGTAGGGCATGTCGGTACTCAGAAGTTGACGCCAAAATAATCGATTTCATGATTTTTCTCGAAACTCGTAGCCAAAAGGGTTAACTCATTTTAAACTATAAAACGCAAAACCTGCGATTTTTTGGTGAAAAGGCGAGTTTACCCCGCCTTTTTCTTTGACTATAGCTCATTACAAAGTTAATATGCGCGCCTTATGCAAAAGGTAAAATTACCCCTGACTATCGATGCGCAGCGTGCAGCTCAGAAAAACCTCGACTATGTCGGGAGTTATACACCTGAGCAAGTTGCACGTCTTGCAGAATCAGTAGTCAGTGTAGACAGTGATGTAGAAACCGAATTATCATTTAATATTGATAAACAACGTCTCACGGTTATCGAAGGGAAATCCGATGTGGATCTCACCCTCCAATGCCAACGTTGCGGAAAAAATTTCAAGCATCATGCCTACGTATCGTATTGTTTTAGTCCTGTCGTCAATGACGAAAAGGCCGAAGCATTACCGGAGCTCTACGAACCGATTCAAATTGATGAATTTGGTGAAATAGATTTGCTGGGAATGATAGAAGATGAAATAATTCTATCCTTACCAGTTGTTCCGGTTCATGATTCTGAACACTGTGAAGTGTCCGTAGCGGACATGGTGTTTGGTGAACTGCCTCCCGAGGCAGAAAAACCAAACCCATTTGCCGTATTAGCCAGTTTAAAGAAAAGTACTTAAGGAGTAAGGTCAATGGCCGTACAACAGAATAAACCAACTCGTTCAAAACGCGGTATGCGTCGTTCACATGATGCACTGACTGCTACCCTAGTTTCTGTAGATAAAACTTCCGGTGAAACTCACCTGCGTCACCATGTGACAGCAGATGGTTACTACCGTGGCCGTAAGGTTATCAACAAGTAATTTGTTGTTACCTTGGCTAATCTAACCATTGCGTTAGATGCTATGGGCGGGGATGTTGGTCCCCGCGTCACGGTGCCTGCTGCATTGCAGGCACTGGCATCTAATCCAGCACTCAAATTACTGCTTGTCGGTCAACCCGAAGCCATTCAACCTTTGCTTGCACATCAAAGTGCTGAGCAAATTTCGCGTGTCGAAATTATTCCTGCGGACGGCGTTATCGCAAACGATGCAAAACCATCAAATGCGATAAGACAAAGCAAAGGAACCTCGATGCGAGTGGCCTTAGAGTTAGTGAAGACAGGGCAGGCACAAGCGTGCGTGAGTGCAGGGAATACGGGTGCGCTGATGGGACTAGCAAAATTAATGCTAAAATCTATAGAGGGGATTGAGCGCCCAGCGCTAATGACCATCTTACCTAATCAGCAAAAAAGCCAAACAGTTGTGCTAGATTTAGGCGCTAATGTTAACTGTAGTAGTGATATGCTAGTCCAATTTGCAGTAATGGGTTCCGTGATGGCCGAAGAAGTGGTTAACATTTCTAAACCGAGAGTCGCGTTACTGAATATTGGCGAAGAAGAGAGTAAAGGTCTGGATAATATCCGCGAAGCCGCCTCAGTATTAAAAGAAACGTCATCAATTAATTACATTGGTTATGTAGAAGGTAACGAATTACTGACAGGTAAAACCGATGTGTTAGTGTGTGACGGCTTCGCAGGTAATGTCTCATTGAAGACGATGGAAGGCGTAATACGCGTCATCCTTTCATTGATAAAATCGACCGGTGATCAACATAAAAAAAGCAGTTGGTTTATGCAACTGGCGAAAAAATGGTTAAAAAAACGTTTAATGAAACGTTTTGGGGACATGAACCCCGACCAGTATAACGGTGCGACTCTGTTAGGATTAAAAGGTATTGTCATCAAGAGTCATGGTGCAGCGAATGAAGGCGCTTTCAAAGCGGCTATTGACCGCGCAGTACAAGCTGTTGAAAAACAAGTCCCAGAAAGAATAACAGCGCGACTAAATATTGTTTTACCCAGGAGTGATCAATAACCTATGGCTATGTACAGTAAAATCTTAGGAACAGGCAGCTACTTACCAGCACAAGTACGTACCAATGCTGATCTGGAAAAAATGGTTGATACTTCTGATGAGTGGATTGTGACACGCACTGGCATACATGAAAGAAGAATTGCTAACGAAGATGAAAGTGTCTCAGTGATGGGTTTTCATGCTGCCAAAAATGCGTTAGACATGGCGCAAGTCGATGCAACTGACATTGGTTTGATTATCGTTGCAACCACATCAGCAACTCACGCTTTTCCTAGCGCGGCTTGCCAAATTCAACAGATGCTTGGTATTCAAGATTGCGCGGCATTTGATGTCGCAGCCGCATGTGCAGGTTTTACCTATGCGATTAGTATTGCTGATCAATTCGTCAAAACGGGTATGACCAAAAAAGCATTAATTATTGGTGCTGATGCTTTGTCTAAAACATTAGACCCAGCAGACCGTGGCACGATTATTTTATTTGGTGATGCAGCAGGGGCTGTTGTTATAGGCGAATCTGAAGAGCCGGGTATTATTTCGACGCATTTACATGCTGATGGCCGTTATGGGGATTTACTCACATTACCTAATCGTAGCCGTTGTTCTGAAGACCCTGCATATTTAACGATGACAGGTAACGAAGTATTTAAAGTTGCAGTGCGCGAATTAGCACATATTGTTGATGAGACACTGGCACAAAGCGGTATTGCCAAAGAAGAACTTGATTGGTTGGTTCCACATCAGGCAAATTTAAGAATTATCTCTGCGACGGCGAAAAAATTAGATATGACAATGGATAAAGTCGTTGTCACATTAGACCGTCACGGTAATACTTCAGCAGCATCAGTTCCTACAGCGTTGGATGAAGCGGTGCGCGATGGTCGTATTCAGCGTGGTCAACTTGTGCTGTTAGAAGCCTTCGGTGGCGGTTTCACTTGGGGCTCTGCATTGGTTCGTTTTTAATTAACTGAGAAAATAGACATGACACAATTTGCTATGGTATTTCCCGGACAGGGTTCTCAGTCTTTAGGGATGTTAGCGGCATTAGCTGAAGAAAATCAGCTGGTTGAGCAAACATTCGCTGAAGCATCGGAAGCATTGGGTTACGATCTCTGGGCGTTAGTACAAAATGGGCCAGAAGAAGAATTAAACAAAACATGGCAAACGCAGCCTGCTTTATTGGCAGCTTCTGTGGCTATTTTCCGTGTTTGGAAAGACCAAAATGGCGCGATGCCGACGATTATGGCAGGTCACAGCCTTGGTGAATATTCTGCTTTAGTCTGTGCGGGTGTTATCGACTTTAAACAAGCGATTAAACTGGTTGAATTGCGTGGAAAACTCATGCAAGAAGCTGTTCCTGAAGGCACTGGTGCGATGTATGCCATTATTGGTTTAGATAACGAATCAATTGAAAAAGCCTGCCAAGAAGCTTCTCAAGGCCAAGTTGTTTCACCCGTTAATTTTAACTCACCGGGTCAAGTTGTGATTGCGGGTGAAAAAGCAGCAGTCGAACGTGCGGGTATCGCATGTAAAGAAGCGGGTGCTAAACGCGCGTTGCCATTATCCGTTAGCGTCCCGTCTCATTGTGCATTAATGAAGCCTGCTGCTGATAAATTAGCCGAAGCGTTAGAAAAAATTGATTTTTGTGAGCCAGGCTATCCAGTTATTAACAATGTTGATGTTAAAATTGAGAAGTCGGCACAAAATATTCGTGATGCTTTAGTCCGTCAACTGTATAATCCAGTACGCTGGACGGAAACAGTAGAATTAATGGCAGATCAAGGTGTTGAACATCTTATTGAAGTAGGTCCAGGAAAAGTATTGACTGGTCTTACCAAGCGAATTGTCTCTAATTTAACTGCCGTCGCAGTCAATGATCCTGTATCATTAAGCACTGCTTTAGAAAATAGCTGAGGACGACATGAGCTTTGAAGGAAAAATTGCACTGGTAACAGGCGCGAGTCGTGGAATTGGTAAAGCTATTGCTTTAACATTAATCGCTCGTGGTGCTACCGTTATCGGAACAGCAACCAGCGAAAAAGGCGCAGAAGCCATTACCGCTTATCTTGATGGTAAAGGTAAAGGTTTAGCGTTAAACGTGACTGATGCAGCATCAATCGAAGAAACTTTGACCAAGATTCGCGAAGAATTTGGTGAAATTGATATTTTGATTAATAATGCAGGTATCACTCGTGATAACCTATTGATGCGTATGAAAGAAGATGAATGGCAAGATATTATTGACACTAATCTTTCATCCGTTTACCGTTTGTCTAAATCCGTTTTGCGTGCCATGATGAAAAAACGTTGTGGACGTATTATTTCAATTGCATCCGTTGTTGGTGTGATGGGAAATGCGGGGCAAACTAACTATGCAGCAGCGAAAGCAGGGTTAATTGGTTTTAGTAAATCATTGGCTCGTGAAGTCGCTTCTCGTGGTATCACTGTCAACGTCGTTGCACCTGGTTTTATCGAAACTGATATGACTAAAGCATTGACAGATGAACAGCGTGCAGGCATTTTATCTCAGGTTCCTGCGGATAGACTGGGTGATGCACAAGAAATTGCCAGTGCTGTAGCGTTTTTAGCTTCTGATGAAGCTGCTTACATCACAGGTGAAACATTGCATGTCAATGGTGGCATGTACATGATCTAAAGAAATGATGGAACTATTTGCATTATTAGTGTTATCTAACGCTAAATAATGCAAAATAATAGTTCCAACAGCCGGGATTGGGTTGTATCTTTTCCTGTATTTCATAAACTACGAAAACCATCGCGAAAGCGAGTTTTGATAGGAATTTTAATAGTATGAGCACTATCGAAGAACGCGTTAAGAAAATCATCGTTGAACAACTGGGTGTTAAAGAGGAAGAAGTTGTAAATACAGCTTCATTTGTTGATGACTTGGGCGCTGATTCTCTTGACACAGTTGAGCTGGTTATGGCTCTGGAAGAAGAGTTCGATTGCGAAATCCCTGACGAAGAAGCTGAAAAGATCACAACAGTACAGGCTGCGATTGACTACGTCGAGAACGCATCTAAATAATTGTACGAAAAACTTATCTAGGCGATCACTCGATCGCCTATGTTCCTTTTGTAACTTTTCCCTCCTTGGAGGAAATACGTGTCTAAGCGTCGTGTAGTCGTAACCGGACTGGGCATGTTATCTCCTGTCGGCAACACAGTTGAGTCATCATGGAAAGCTGTTTGTGACGGACAGAGTGGTATCAGCCTAATCGATCATTTTGATACTACTAACCACGCAACTAAATTTGCTGGCTTAGTAAAAGATTTCAATTACGAAGAATTTGGCATCTCCCGTAAAGATGCTAAGAAAATGGACCCATTTATCCAATATGGTATCGCCGCTGGCTTTCAAGCCTTTAAAGATGCTGGATTGGAAGTAACAGAAGCCAATGCTACTCGAATTGGTGCAGCGATTGGTTCTGGTATTGGTGGGTTAGGCTTAATTCAGGACAACTGTGAGTCATTACTGCACGGTGGACCTCGCAAGGTAAGCCCATTCTTCGTACCATCGACCATCATTAATATGGTGGCTGGTCATTTAAGCATTATGTACGGTTTTCGTGGCCCAAGTATTTCAATTGCAACAGCCTGTACATCAGGTGTGCATAATATTGGCCATGCAGCACGTATGATTGCTTACGGTGACGCCGATGTAATGGTTGCAGGCGGTGCTGAAAAAGCGACAACACCACTCGGTGTGGCCGGTTTTGGTGCAGCGCGTGCATTATCGACTCGCAACGATGACCCGCATGCGGCAAGTCGCCCATGGGATAAAGACCGTGATGGTTTTGTTCTGGGAGATGGCGCAGGTATTATTATTCTTGAAGAATATGAACATGCGAAAGCGCGCGGTGCAAAAATTTATGCTGAAATTGCAGGGTTTGGGATGAGCAGTGATGCTTATCATATGACATCACCACCTGAAAATGGTGCGGGTGCTGCACTTGCGATGGAAAATGCACTGAAAGATGCAGGCATTAAAGCCAGTGACGTGGGGTATATCAATGCTCACGGTACTTCAACTCCTGCCGGTGATTTGGCAGAAGCACAAGCGGTTGTTAATGTATTTGGTGAAGGCACAGATGTATTAGTCAGCTCAACCAAATCAATGACAGGCCACTTACTTGGTGCTGCGGGTGCTATTGAGTCAATTTTTACCATTTTGTCATTGTGCGATCAGATTGTTCCGCCAACCATTAATCTGGATAACCCAGATGAAGCGTGCAAACTGGACTTTGTCCCAGGTGAAGCACGTAAAGTTGAGAATATGGAATTCGCTCTGTGTAACTCATTTGGTTTCGGTGGCACCAACGGTTCATTAATTTTCCGTCGTTATCGCGGCGAATAATTAATCTATTACCGTTATTAATTAGCCCTAGTCACGTAATGTGGCTGGGGCTTTATTTTGTCCAGTTCTTTGCACAGTTCTTCGCTTTAGTTTATGATAATCCCACTTGATTAATGTCTGATTTATCAGCTTTTATTATAAGTATTATCAATGTCATATTGGGTTAATGGGCAACTTTGCCAGCAAATAAGTGTTACCGATCGCGCAGTCTCTTTTGGGGACGGCTGCTTTACGACCATACATGGCGTTAATCAGCAAGCTAAAATGTTAAATGAGCACATTGCCCGGTTACAGCATGATAGCCAAAGATTAAAAATTGCACAGCCAGATTGGGAAAGCTTGACAGAGCATCTAAAGCAGATTTGTGCAGAACAAACTCAAGATGAGTTCGTGATTAAAGTGATCCTGAGTCGTGGTGTAGGCGGTAGGGGATATAGCGCTAAAGGTTTTACTTCGCCGACGGTGATAGTCAGCGTTTCTCCTTTTCCGAATAATTATGTTCAACTGCAGTGTAAAGGGGCACGCCTCGTTCTTAGTCAAATTCCGTTAGCTCGCAACTCATTGCTAGCAGGAATGAAACACCTCAACCGTCTAGAACAAGTCCTTATTAAGCAAGAGGTTGATGAACTTGATGCAGATGAAGCGATTGTGCTAGATACCGACGGTATTATTGTTGAATGCTGTAGTGCAAATGTTTTTTGGCGAGTTGGGCAAACAGTATACACCCCAGTTTTATCTCATAGTGGGGTAAATGGATTAATGAGACAAAAGATAATATCACTACTAGAGGATAGCCAGTACCATCTTCAACAGGTCGAACGCTTTGCTAACGTGTTAACTCATTGTGATGAAGTGATTATTTGTAATGCGTTGATGCCAGTTTTACCGGTACAAAGTATTCAAATGAGTCAACAGTGTCCACCATTGCAATTTGCGTCCCGTGAGTTGTTTGAGTATTTATTTTTGCGTTGCAAAATTTAGTTTTTATAAATGAATTAATTATTACCAACACACGCATTGAAATGGTCAATAAATGAAATTAGCCAAAAAAATCATTCTTATCGCCGTGACCTTGGCTGCTATTGTTGCAGTCGCGGTCTATTGGCAATACCGTCAAGTATTGAACTATGCCAAAACGCCTATCAGCATCACACAAGAAAAAATCTTCACAGTGCCTGCAGGAACGGGGCGTGTTGCATTTGAAGGGTTACTTATTGAAGATAAAATTCTTGAAAAAGGGAATGAATTCCAATGGTTGCTCAAACTACGTCCTGAACTGGCTCAGCTAAAAGCGGGAACTTACCGCCTGCAGCCGGGGATGAATGTTGAACAGCTCCTACAATTAATTGTGAGTGGTAAAGAAGCTCAGTTTTCAATCCGTTTTATTGAAGGTAATCGTTTGAATGATTGGGGTATTATTTTACGAGATGCGCCTTATTTAGAGTATAAAACCACCAACTTAACCCCGACAGAACTGCATGCGCTTATTGGGTTTAACGGGGAAGGCACTTTAGAAGGGTGGTTGTATCCTGATACCTATTTATACACGGCGGGAACAACAGACGCTGAAATCCTGAAACGTGCTTATAAACGTATGCAAAACAGCCTTGATGAAGAGTGGAAAGGGCGAGATAGGGATTTACCCTATAAAAATGCCTATGAAATGCTTATTATGGCTTCGATTATTGAAAAAGAAACCGGTGTTGATAGTGAAAGGGCCCAAGTTGCTTCCGTGTTTGTTAACCGACTAAAGAAAAATATGCGCTTGCAAACCGACCCAACCGTCATCTATGGGTTAGGCGACAAGTATCGCGGTAAAATTTATCGTAGTGATTTAGATAATTATACTCCGTACAATACTTATAAGATTGATGGCTTGCCACCAACACCGATTGCAATGCCAAGCCTTGCATCGTTAAAGGCAGCAGCACATCCAGCTAAAACCGATTACATATTCTTTGTCGCAGATGGTAAAGGTGGGCATACTTTTAGTCGTAATTTAAACGACCACAATCGTGCCGTTAAAGTTTACCGCCAATTTGAACAGCAAAACTGATAAAAATGAAAAACCAATTTATTGTTATTGAAGGTCTTGAAGGCGCTGGTAAAACGACAGCAATCAACACGGTTGTAGAAACGTTGAACCAAGCTGGGATCACGGATATTGTTTTCACTCGTGAGCCTGGGGGCACCCCACTGGCAGAAAAATTACGCGAGCTCGTAAAGCAAGGTATTGCGGGTGATAAAGTCACTGATAAGGCTGAATTGCTCATGCTTTATGCTGCCCGTGTACAACTAGTTGAAACAGTGATTCGACCTGCATTAGCGGCGGGCAAATGGGTGGTCGGTGACCGTCATGATTTATCTTCCCAAGCTTATCAAGGCGGCGGACGTGAAATTGACCGTCATTTGATGCAATCATTACGTGACTTAGTGTTGGGCGATTTCAAGCCTTCATTAACGTTATACCTTGATTTACCACCTGAATTAGGTTTACAGCGAGCAAGATCTCGAGGTGAATTAGATAGAATTGAAAAAGAGTCGTTAGCATTTTTCGAAAGAACACGCCGCCGTTATCTTGAGTTGGCCGCGGGTGATGAAACGATACTCACGATTGATGCAAGCCAAAACATTGAGCAAGTACAGCATGATATTCGCCAAACGCTGACCGGATGGCTAGCGTGTGCTTGATAAACCACATAAGGTATTAATCCCATGAATTGGTATCCTTGGTTAAATGAACCTTACCGACAAATCATTACTGCGTACCAAAGCGGTCGAGGCCACCACGCGTTACTGCTTCATTCAATGCCGGGAAATGGTGCGCAAGCGCTATGCTATGGAATTAGTCGTTGGCTTATTTGCCAAGAAAGAGACGGGCTAAAAAGCTGTGGACAATGCCACAGTTGTCGTTTGATGCTTGCAGGCAATCATCCTGATTATCATATTCTTGAGGTAGAGAAAGGAAAGTCTACTGTTAGTGTCGATGCGGTTAGGAAATTAATTGAAACCTTGAGTCGCCATGCCCAACAAAGTGGTAATAAAGTGGTGTATATTCCACAAGTTGAGGCATTGACAGATGCGGCAGCTAATGCGTTATTGAAAACATTGGAAGAGCCAGCAAAAGACACTTACTTTTTATTAGGAAGTGAGAAACAAGAGGATTTGCTTGCAACCATTCGTAGCCGTTGTCTAAGTCATTTCTTACCCGCACCCGATCTACAAATAGCACTCTATTGGCTGCAAAAGCAAAAACCAGGTATTGCTACTGAAAATGCGATAACGGCATTAAAAATATGCCAAGGCGCCCCGGTTTCTGCGTTAGCTTTATTGGACGAACAACGTTGGCAAAAACGTAATGCACTATGCCATAGTTTAAGCCATGCATTGCAAACGGGTGATATGTTGAGTTTGCTGCCTAGTTTGAATATCGATGAGGTGCCGGATGCCTTAAATTGGTTACTCAGCTTATTTGCGGATGCCATTAAAATTCAACAAGGTGCTGGGGCTTTTTGCATCAACCAAGATCAGCAGTCTCAAGTCCTACAATTAGCCGGCGCTATGAATCGTACTCAGTTAATAAATATGTATGATAAATGGTTATATTGCCGTCATCAATTACTGACAGTTCCTGCATTGAATCAGGAACTGATTCTGACAAATCAATTATTACAATGGGAAGCTTCATTGGCTGTCCCTACATTTTAAAAAGAGTTAAATATGTTTGTTGTTGATTCACACTGTCATCTCGACTGTTTAGATTATGAAAAGTTACACACGAATGTCGATGATGTCATCGCAAAGGCCTCGGCTCGTGATGTTCGCTACATGTTAGCAGTTGCAACGACGTTGCACGGTTTTGAAAGCATGAAGAAATTGATTGGCCTGCGTGACAATATCGCTTTTTCATGTGGTATTCATCCTCTCAATTTAGATGAGGGATATGATTTTGCACGACTAGCACAATTAGCGGCAGGAAACGAAGTCGTTGCGCTAGGAGAAACCGGGCTGGATTATTATTACCAGCAAGAAAACGCGGCACTACAACAAGAGTCTTTTCGTCAGCACATTCGTATCGGTCGTGAAGTGAACAAACCGGTTATTGTGCATACTCGTGCGGCACGAGAAGATACGTTATCTATTTTACGTGAAGAAAACGTGATGGATTGTGGCGGGGTATTACACTGCTTTACTGAAGATAAAGATACGGCTGTGGAACTGCTCGATTTGGGTATGTATATCTCTTTTTCAGGGATCGTCACATTTCGCAATGCGGAACAAATTAGAGAAGCCGCCCGAGTTGTTCCTTTAGATCGCATTTTAGTTGAAACCGACTCGCCATACTTGGCTCCTGTTCCTCATCGTGGTAGGGAAAACCAACCCGCGTACGTTCGGGATGTTATTGAATACATGGCCGTGCTGAAGGGCGTTAGTGTTGAGCAGCTCGCTGAAATTACGACGCAAAACTTCAATCGTTTGTTTCATTTAAATGTTGGTACAAATAACGTATAAATTAGTTCACAAGAACGATTAAATGACTAAGGAAATTGAAATGGCAGAAGAAACGATTTTCAGTAAAATTATCCGTCGCGAGATCCCGGCAGACGTAGTTTACCAAGATGAACTTGTCACGGCATTTCGTGACATTTCACCACAAGCACCATCACACATTCTTATCATTCCAAATAAATTAATTCCGACTGTTAATGATGTTACTGTGGATGATGAACTTGCGTTAGGCCGTTTGTTTACTGTAGCGGCTAAAATTGCTAAAGAAGAAGGTATTGCAGAGAATGGTTACCGTTTAATCATGAACTGTAATGAACATTCAGGTCAAGAAGTGTTTCATATCCACATGCATCTAGTGGGTGGTCGCCCATTAGGCCCCCTATTGGCGAAATAATAAGGTATAGGGGTCGACAATGAACCGTATTGCATTACTTGCTTTAGTAACCGTGTTGCTAAGTGGTTGCGTATTTAAAAAGACACAAGGACTGGCTTTTAATGAGCAACAGCGCATCATTATGGAGCCTGCAGTACTTGCACAAGGAGTCATTGTCGAAAACCCAGTGATAGGTAATGAAAATCACCAAACTATCGCCACGATCAATATGAGTAATTCACAATCTGAAGTGGTGAACATTGCTTATCGTTTATATTGGTATGATCAGCAAGGGTTAAAAGTAGACACTTCAAATATTATGCATCAGCAAATTGCAGCGAATTCTGTTGTGAAAGTTCGTGCCGTGACTTCCTCTCCACGTGCAACAAATGTACGTGTTCATGTATTTTTATCGCCAAAGGCCGGAGAATAATAATGAAACGCATCTTAATGGTTGCTGCCGCGACATTAATTTTGGCTGGGTGCCCTTCATATCCACCTCAACAACCAGGTACACAACCCCCGATAGTGCCCGTAGAGCCTGAAAAACAACCGGAAGTGACTCCACCACCCGTTGATGTTGTGCCAACTCCACCAAAACAACAAACAATAGATTGGTCAGCTTCCATTACGCCTTTAGTTAATCAAATGGTGAGTGCGGATGGGGTAGAAAGTGGCAAAGTATTGTTAGTTGACTCAGTGAAAAATAATACGAACGGCTCACTACCTGTACAGGCTGTGACATCAGTCATGACAACCGCGGTTGAAAATACGAATCGCTTTAACGTTGTTCCTGCCAGTGTGGTAAGTTCTGCACGTAAAACACTCGGTTTATCACAAGAAGATAGCTTAGTAACCCGCAGCAAAGCGATAGGGTTAGGGCGTTATGTTCAAGCAGAGTATGTGATCTACAGCGTGATGTCAGGTTCCAACAAAGAAAGAAGCCTTGAAATGCAATTGATGGAAGTGCAAACAGGTGAAATTATTTGGACGGGAAAGCACAATATTGAGTAACCCGCAGTCGCTTTTTCGGCTGTTAGCGTTGTGTTTTCCGACAATCCCTGTACATGATTGGAAAATATCTTCGCTAACCGGGCTATCAGGTGGAAGCTTTTTGCTGCAATGTCCCTTATCTGGTAGTGAAATAAAGCTTATCGCGCGCGCTGATGGAAATGCACAAACTGCTTTGTACGTTGACCGAAAGAAAGAAGCGCGGGTATTACAGCAATTACGTGCTTATTCATTTACTCCTAAAGTGATTGGTCGAAATGCGCAATGGTTATTATTAGGGTGGTGTGAAGGGCAACACCCTGATAATAATAATTTTCTGTTACCGAGTTTTCAGTGCGAGCTTGCAAATATAGTCACACAATTACATCGTACTCCACTGCTGGGGTATCATTTACAGCTACGCGATGAAATATCACATTATGGCTATTTGATTGATAAAAAAAGGTTTTCGCCTCGCTGGAAAAAATTACATCGTCATTTTACCTCTGATGCTTTTCCCAAAACGTTGAAACTGGCACCTGCCCATATGGATATTCATGCAAAAAATATTGTTCACACAGCAACAGGGCAGTTAATGCTATTGGATTGGGAATATGCAGCCAATACAGATATCGCTTTTTCTTTAGAAACCTATTTTCAATTTAATGGTCTGACTGACATTCAGAGAGATTTTTTCTTGACGCAATATTGTGATATTCACGGTGCTTATCGTGACAAACAGCAATTGGCGAAAAGCTGTCAATCATGGGCACCTTGGGTAAAATATATGACATTAATGTGGTATGAAGTGCAGTGGAATGAAAGCCAGTCATCTGACTTTTTGTTACACTCACAGTCATTACGACAATATTTTGGTTTATTAGGTTGATGGCTGAAAGCTATCAGAAAACAGTATCGAATTGAGATAATTAGTTGAATAAGTGAGGCATGTTATGGGCCCTATAATGCTAGATGTTCAGGGTTATGAATTGGACAACGAAGAGCGCGAAATATTAGCTCACCCATCCGTGGGCGGATTAATATTATTTACCCGTAACTTTCATGATGCAGCGCAATTACGAGAGCTTGTTCGCCAAATTCGTGATGCATCAAGACATCGGTTGCTGATAGCCGTTGACCAAGAAGGTGGTCGAGTACAACGTTTCCGTGATGGTTTTACGGCATTGCCTTCAGCTCAGGCATTTGCCGCGCTTAATAGTGAAATGGATGGTGCCAAGCTTGCTGAAGAAGCGGGCTGGTTAATGGCATCAGAGATGATAGCCATGGATATTGATATCAGTTTCGCACCTGTTCTGGATCTTGGCCATCAAAGTATTGCGATAGGCGAACGCTCATTCCACGAAGACCCTGAAATTGCGATGGTTATGGCGGAGCGTTTTATTAAAGGCATGCGCAGTGCAGGAATGAAAACAACAGGAAAACACTTTCCTGGTCATGGCGCCGTGAAAGCTGACTCACACAAAGAAACACCACGCGATGACCGCGCTTTAGAGAAGATCCGTGGTAAAGACATGTTGATATTTAAAGATTTTATTCAACGAGAGCTACTCGATGCGGTTATGCCTGCCCATGTTATTTATACTCAAGCTGATGATCGTCCGGCGAGTGGCTCGCCATTTTGGTTAAAATCAGTATTGAGAGAGCAACTTGGGTTTCAGGGGGTTATTTTCTCTGATGATTTATCGATGGAAGGTGCGGCTATTATGGGAAGTTATCCCGAGAGAGCACAGGCTTCATTGAATGCTGGGTGTGACATGATTTTAGTCTGTAATAACCGTGAAGGTGCAGTCAGTGTTTTAGATAATTTACCAAAACAACATGATAGCCAAGCTTCTAAGCTATATCATAGTGGTCGACAATATAGCTTAACAGAATTACAAGCAGTTGGGCGTTGGAAAGAAAGTCATCGTCAACTGGTTGACTTGCACTCACGTTGGCAAGAATATCGCGAATAATTTCAATGATATCTAAAAGGCCAGTATTTTATTTACTGGCCTTTCTTTTTTGTATCAATGCATATCACAAAGCTCATGATTATGCATAATAGAATAATAAAAGTATTCCTCGTAGTAAAAGTTACCCGTAACTTTATTAATATTTGCACAGTTAATCTCAATGTTATTTTAAATTACTTTAGATAAAGTGAATCAATACTTATTTTACTATTAAAAATAACTAGAGAATCTTTTATTTCAATAGTCATTTTGAAAATTATTTTTTGAAATAAAAAAATGAAAATATTGATGATTATATTTGTTATGAATTGAATTTTTAGTTTATTTAAAATAAATGACTATAAATTTGAATTATGGTCTGCTTTTTTATTTGGTTGGGGTTGTTAAATATGATTATGATACTTTTAATCATGAAATCGATTACCGTCAAAAGTTAAGATAAATTTAAATAAATGAAACATAAGATGAGTTAAAGGCATTTAATCACTAAATCATGCTTATCATTTAGTCAAATGTTACTTAATTGAAATTGAATGGTGGGGAATAATGTTTTCGTCTATGAGGAATTAAATAAAACATTCATGGATTGGTTATACACCTATCAGCAATATGTATTTATATGTGAAATTTTATTAGGTTATATTTTATTCATGAGTCTTTGTATGTATCAAGCTGATTACAAATATCCATTTAAATCCGTGTTTTAACCAGATATAAATGAATTACTTATTAAATACTATCCAAATGAAAGAGTTATACCCTAAGAACCCCTCAAGACAAATTGTGACCAATATCACTATTGATAGGTAGTTTAATGCAACTGATGTAACGTGTTGTGACAGCGATCGTTTTAATTGACATAAAATTACGATAGCATTCGTATTATGAAAGATTTATGACAATTTAGAGTGATAAGTAATCAATTAAAAAAACAGCAATTTAGTAGTTGTATTTTAAGTTAAATATTTAAATTTATTTGAGATGATTATTTCTCAGGGGCATCTTTTGTCATAAAAAAATGGATAAGAAATAGAGTGATAATTATTTTTTAATGGGTAAGTGCAGCGTCATTACTTAAACCTTAAGCTAAATAAACGCGTGATGTGGGTATCATGTCATTATCGATTAAATAATATATTTATGTGATCCCTATAAGGGATACCTCTATTCATAGAAATAAGTAAACACAAATGCAGACGAATACTGTATTAAATTTTTTAAAAAATGACTTATGTGTTTGAAATGGATGTATCTGTTTGTCTTTAAGTGAAATTATTTTATTAAGCTAAAAATAAAAATGGTGTTTTGTTGTTCATGGAAACATGGCACAGCATAAAATTAATTCAAATAATCATTAACTAGGTTAATTCCAATGAAAGTTAAAAATATTGCGTTATTAATGCTTTCTCCTTGCTATTTAGCTGTAGCAATGGCAAATGCCAGTAACTGGGAAGATTCTATCAAGGAAAATTCATTCATTGCGGATTCGGAGCTAGAGCTGTCAACCCGTAACATGTGGAAATACTTAAAAACAGAAAACCGTTTTGATAAAGACGAAAACCGTTATAGAAAACAAGTTGCGAATGCTTGGGGTCAAAACTTTCAAGCGGATTTCAAATCAGGTTATTTCGCTGATGTCATTGGTTTTGACGCTTCCTATTATGGTGGTATCAAGTTAGGCGCAAGTAAAGACTTCGCCTCCCGTGCAATTTTATATAATGATGATGGCCATGCGAAAGGGTACAATAAAATTGGTCAACGTTATGCAAAAGTGAAACTAGACCTTGAGCCAGTGAAATTTAATGCCAAAGCAGGTTGGTTTACACTGAAAAATACGGGTATTTTCACGAATTCACAGCGTTTATCATTGAACAGCTATAGCGGTTACTACACGAATACTGCGATCAGTGATTGGAGTTTGGATTTATTATATCTCGATAAAAAAGTTATGCGTCGTGATAGCCCAAATATTGATGCCATGTATTTTACTGATGCTAACGGTGTTCGACACAATGTTAATCATGTCATCACGGGTGGAATTAACTACAATACTAAGCCATTGAAAGTTTATTATTTCTATGGTCAAGCCGATGATTTATTCCGTCAACAAGGTTTAGAAGCGAAATATAAACTGACTTCAGATGTCACTTTAGGTACGCAGATTTATAACCATGAATATGGTAGTGACGGTAAGCGCACTGAGAAAAATGATGCCAAAGGAAAACGTAACTTTGATAAACGTGCTTGGCACTATGCAGGAACGGCAGAATGGCGTATCCCTGAATCGCCTTGGACGCTAAGCACAGGCTTAACTTACACCCAAGCGAAAAAAGCGAACGGTGTCGGACAATTTGCGCGTAACCCAATTGGTAACACGCGTGGCCGTTTTAACTCCCCAGCTTATGCAGATATCGACTACGTACGTGATGGCGAAACCATGATTGCAATGGCGGCTGAATATCGTATTAGCAAAGAACTGTCTGTTGGTGCCCGTACCAACTATTCAGAATTTAAATATGAAGGTGAAAGATTAAAACAAGGTCAATTTGGTCTGTTTAGCTATTGGAAACCAACTGAGAATCTATCCGTGTCATTAAGTGGCGGTCTGGGTTGGCACCACCAGCAAGAAAACGACTACACAACGCCAAAATTATATGATGGGCACTCACGTCGTGCACATTCGTTATCTGGATCAATGACAACGACTTACCGTTTTAAAATGTAGTCGATAGTTGAAAAAGATTAAAAAAGGTAGGATAAATGAAACATAAAATTGGATTACTCACACTGCTTATCTCTGGTGCACTCTTGGCGGGTTGTGCCCCCAAAAATACGGATACCGTAAAAGTACAAGTCATAGGTATTAATGATTTCCATGGTGCTTTACAAGCTCCGGGGGATGGTAAATTAGGTGGGATTGAGTCAATTGCAACACTGGTTAATCAATTAAGAGCGCAAAACGATAAAACTATCGTTGTTGGTGCTGGTGACTTAGTAGGGGCTAGCCCATTACTGTCATCAATGTTCTATGATGAACCCACAATTGAAGCACTAAGCGCGATTGGTATGGAAACTAGCGCAGTTGGTAACCATGAGTTTGATAAGGGTAAAGAAGAGCTGCTGAGAAAACAAAACGGTGGCTGCCACCCAACCGCAGGTTGTGTGGGTAAAGATTCCTTTGCGGGTGCTGACTTTAACTACTTAGCCGCTAACGTTATTGTTAAAGAAACAGGTGAAACTCTGTTCCCATCTTACTTTATTAAAGAGTTTGATGGCATTCCAATGGCGTTTATTGGTTTAACGTTAGAAGGTACACCAGCTATCGTAACGCCAAGTGGAACTGCAGGGTTAGAATTCAAAAATGAAGTTGAAACTATCAATAACCAAGTTAAGTTATTAAAAGCACAGGGTATTAATAGTATCGGTGTTTTGATCCATGAAGGCGCAACACAACAAGTTGACACTAAAGTTAAAGATATTAATCGTTGTGATAATATCAAAGGCCCAATTGTTGATATCGTTAAACAGTTAGATACTAATGTAGACTTTGTCGTTAGTGGTCATACACACCAAGCTTATAATTGTGAAATCAATGGAATGACAGTAATTTCTGCTCAATCTAATGGGACTTTATTGTCTCAATTAAATATTGAGATTGATAGAAATACGAAAGATATTGTTAGCATCAATGCAAAAAATATCCCTGTTGAAACTAGCCGTTATGAGAAAAACCCTGAGTTAACCACCTTCGTACAAAAATACGAAAAAATTGCCTTACCTATTTCACAGCAAGTGATGGGGTCTTTGACGGCTAACGTGGATAAAAAATTATTACCGGCAGGGGATTCTACCCTAGGTAAGATTATTGCAGATGGTCAATTATATGCAGCCTCCAGTAAAGAAGCGGGCGGTGCACAAATTGCATTTATGAACAGTGGCGGTATTCGCGCTGACATGAAAGCAGGGGAATTGACTTATGGTGATATCTTCACGGTACAACCGTTCTCTAATGTGGTTGTCACACAATCACTGACAGGTGCTCAAATCAAGCAAGCACTTGAACAACAATGGGATCGTGCTCGTCCACAAGTTATGCCTGTTTCTAAAGGTTTTTACTACGAGTGGGATGACAGCCGTCCAGTGGGTGACAAGGTTATTCAAAAATCAATGAAATTAAACGGTAAGCCGTTAGACATGAATAAAAGCTATCGTGTTGCTGCAAATGAATTCTTAGCAACTGGTGGTAGCCGCTTCTCTGCCTTTAATCAAGGTAAAGACCGTGTTTATAGCCTGCCAGACAACGAAGCGTTAATGCAATACTTTAAAGATAACTCACCAGTTTCAGTTCCAACTGATGTGCGTATCAAGAAAATTAAATAATAAAATTTAATATTTCATGAAAAACTCTGAGGGTGTTTATCATCCTTGGAGTTTTTTTTGTGCTTTATTTAGATGTATGCTGAAAATGAGTGGAGGGTAATTGATTATGCGCAACAAATAAAAAAATGATAGAATAATAATTCTCATTATCATTACGATTTTCATGGATTTAAACGATTGATTGATATAAATACCAAAAAGCTGACTCGATTCGTTTGGTAGAAAAAATGATTTGACGAATGTGATCGTAGTCATAATAATCAACTAAATTGATATGAATCAATATTTGGTATTACCAATAGACCACTCATGATATTCTAGTTGGTATGGAAGGAGCTGTGCCTAATTATTGTTATATAAGGCTTTTCTAGATGAGAAATCTTAAATAACATTAATATATTTTGTTTCGAGGGATTTATGACCTTATCTCAACCCAAAATCATCGTTGTAGGCGGTGGCGCTGGTGGATTAGAACTAGCAACGCGTTTAGGCCGTAAGTTGGGCCGCAAGAAACGCGCACAAATTACGTTGGTTGACCGCAACCCGAGCCATTTATGGAAACCGTTATTGCATGAAGTTGCGACAGGTTCGTTAGATGATGGCGTCGATGCGATAAGCTATCTGGCTCATGCTCGCCATAATGCGTTCAATTTCCAACTGGGTTCACTAACAAATATTGACCGTGAAAATAAAACAGTCGTTCTCGGTGAACTTTATGATAAGCATGGTGAATTATTAGTTCCTTTGCGTGAGCTTGAGTACGATATTTTAGTCATGGCATTAGGCAGTACTTCGAATGATTTTGGTACACCTGGTGTTAAAGAACATTGCATTTTCTTAGATAACCCACACCAAGCGCACCGTTTTCACGATGAAATGTTAAATCTATTTTTACGTTATTCAGTACGCGATAACGCAGAAGAGAGCGTTAATATTGCCATTGTTGGCGGTGGAGCTACGGGGGTTGAGTTATCAGCAGAACTCTATAATGCGGTTGAGCAACTAACGAGTTATGGTTTTAAAGGGTTAGATACGGATGCACTGAATGTCACATTAGTTGAAGCAGGCGAACGTATCCTACCCGCTTTACCTCCGCGAATTTCAAGTGCCGCACACCAAGAACTGAATAAGTTAGGTGTGAATGTATTGACGAAAACTATGGTAACCAGCGCTGATGCAGATGGCTTGAATACGAAAGAAGATGGTAAAATTCATGCAGACCTAATGGTTTGGGCGGCAGGAATTAAAGCACCTGATTTCATGAAAGATATCGCGGGATTAGAAACAAATCGTATTAACCAATTAGTGGTAAAGCCGACATTACAAACATCTCGTGATGATATGATTTTTGCTATTGGCGATTGCGCATCTTGTGCTAAGCCGGAAGGGGGGGTTGTTCCACCAAGAGCACAGTCAGCCCACCAAATGGCCAGCCTTTGTTATGACAATATTGTCGCTTTAATGAAAGGCAAACCTTTAAAAGAGTATGTATATAAAGACCATGGCTCATTAGTTTCACTATCTCGCTTTAGTACCGTTGGTAGCTTAATGGGAAATTTAATGCGTGGGGATATGATGGTCGAAGGGCGTATTGCGCGTTTTGTGTACATCTCTTTATACCGTATGCACCAAATTGCATTACATGGTTACATTAAAACAGGGCTAATGATGCTTGTTGGTAGTATTAACAGAATTATTCGACCAAAGTTAAAACTACATTAATCTACGAGTAGTTACTTGTTTAATCGGATTTTATTAGCGCCGTGCACCTGTGTATTTATATAACAGGTGCATTATTTTTTGTATTTTATAATGATAAATATGTATGCTAATAAAGTATATTAGCTAAATCTGTCAAGGCTTATTTATGTTAAATATTACTTGGAAAAACTATTTAGATCAAATTTAAGAGATTAAATATCGATTATATTGCCACTATTACTTATATATTGTATTTAAATGAAATTAAAGCCTAAAAATTAATATAAATTGAGTCAATATAATTTAGCTTACCTTAAGTTTAAAATAATTTAAGTATAAGTGTATTTATATAACGAAAAGTTACCATGGAAATTATATTTTCTATCTTATTGATTATTAATCATAAAACAATGCATTCAATTGAGGGGATATGTGAGGTTGCACTAATGGTGAAGTTTGTGGTTTCTAACACAGTTATAATAAATATTTGTTTTGATGATAAATTAAGATAATTCCAAAAAACAATACAAATAGTACGTAATTATCGAATTATTTTAGATTGTGGTTACAATAGATGCGGCATATTTTAATAAGGGTTAATACAATGAAGCTAAAATTTAAGTTGTTATTAGCAACTGTAGTGGCATTCATTATTGTATTGCTCGTGACTTTACTCAACCAAGAACCTGAAACGAAATTGGCGACAGTGTTATCTGTTGAGCCGATCAAAGCTAATCGCCTTGTTGAGTACCAAAATTGTACTGTAACAGGAGTTTTAGGCACGTTTAACCAACAATCTCTTTCTCGGTTTCATCCTGCACAAAGCGAATGCAAAATGATTTTCATGATTGAAGCATTACAAGGGAAAGGCTTTCCATCTCTGTTTGATATGCAAAATCAAACCTGTGTTAACACACAAAAAATGGAATTAGTTATTGTTGGATATGACGTCGTATATCAAATTGGCAAAACGATTGGAAAAGTTAGAACATCCTACGAGCCATCAATGTTTATTCCTTTGGATGACAAAGGACGCTTAGTGCTAACATCATCTAACTCAGTATGCGAAACCATACGCAGTGATATAAAAGAACTATTACCATTTTATTGTTTGCAGCAAAATGAATTACCAATCACCAGAAACTCATCAGCGGTCTTAGAGCTGCAACCGAATAAAAATACATTTGGTTTTATGGAATAATAATTATATAAAAATTATAGAGATAAAAGGCTACACGATAGTAGCCTTTTATCATTTTACAGCTTTAAACTTAGATAATTTGGTGTTCTTCAAACCCGATAAGTAATTGCTTAATAAATTCTAGTCGAGAGGCTCTTTCTGTTAAATCATGGAAAAATTTTAGTCGAACAGGGCCATCTAAGCGATAAGTTTGTGGCTGGTTTTGCAATAAGCTGATTAAAAAACTTGGGTCAACTTTATTTTTATCACCAAATTCAATAAAACCACCTTTTTCATGGGCTTCAATACGTTTAATGCCAAGGGATTGCGCTTGTAATCGAATAGCTGCGTTGGCTAACAGGAATTTACCTGCGTCAGGTAAACTACCAAAGCGGTCGATTAGCTCTGTCCGTAACTCGTCGAGTTCTTGACTGTTTTTTGCACTGGCTATTCGTTTATAGAAAGATAAGCGAATGTTCACATCGTGAATATAGTCGTCTGGCAGTAGAACAGGCATGCGTAATTCAACTTCAGTTTGTTGGCTAGTTAAATCTTCCAATGAAGGTTCGCGCCCCTCTTTTAGCGCATCAACAGCACTTTCTAGCAGTTCCATATAGAGGGTAAAACCAATCGTGGTCATTTGGCCACTTTGATCTTCACCAAGTAATTCACCTGCACCGCGAATTTCCAAATCGTGAGTTGCTAGAGCAAACCCAGCACCTAAATCTTCCAGTGAAGAAATGGCTTCAAGGCGTTTATGAGCATCAGTGGTCATCGCTTTTGGATGTGGTGTGAGCAAGTATGCATAAGCTTGGTGGTGAGAACGTCCTACTCGGCCACGCAGTTGGTGGAGTTGAGCTAACCCGAAATGGTCAGCACGCTCAATAATAATAGTATTCGCTGTTGGTATATCAATACCCGTTTCAATAATTGTAGTGCATATCAATACATTAAAACGTTGATGATGGAAATCCGTCATGACGCGCTCTAATTCACGTTCACGCATTTGACCATGTCCAACAACAAAACGTGCCTCAGGGACTAATTCTTCGAGGCGTGCTTTTGCCTTTTCAATATTTTCAACATCATTGTAGAGGTAATAAACTTGGCCACCACGTAAGGTTTCCCGTAAAATTGCTTCACGGACAACTAAGTCATCATATTGGCGAACAAAGGTTTTCACAGCCAAACGGCGAGCAGGTGGTGTGGCGATAATCGATAAATCACGCATGCCACTCATGGCCATGTTGAGAGTACGAGGGATCGGTGTGGCTGTCAGTGTTAAGATATCAACGTCTGCACGCATGGCTTTGATGCGTTCTTTATGACGGACACCAAAGCGGTGCTCTTCATCGACGACGAGTAAGCCTAAATCTTTCCATACTAAGTCGCTTTGCAGTAACTTATGGGTACCAATTAGAATATCAACTTTACCTTCAGCAGTTTGTGCAATAATTTGTTGTTGCTCTTTCGCTGTTTTAAAGCGTGATAACATTTCGATGCGGACAGGCCAGTTAGCAAACCTATCTTTAAAATTATCGTAATGCTGTTGGGCAAGTAGTGTCGTAGGCACTAAAACGGCAACTTGCTTGTTATTATTAATCGCTAGGAATGCGGCTCGCATTGCCACTTCGGTTTTACCAAAGCCTACATCGCCACAAACCAATCGGTCCATGGCTAAGGGTTGGCACATATCGCTGAGAACGGCATTGATAGCGACTTCTTGGTCAGGTGTCGTTTCGAAAGGAAAGCCTTGGCAAAATTCTTGGTATTGCTGTTTATCATGCTTGAATGCAAAGCCAGCTTTAGCCGCACGTTGTGCATAGATATCAAGAAGTTCAGCCGCGACATCGCGCACTTTTTCTGCAGCTTTCTGACGGGCTCGCCCCCAGCTATCACTACCTAATTTATGCAATGGGGCGTTTTCATCAGCCCCACCCGCATAACGGCTAATTAAATGGAGTGAAGAAACTGGAACATACAGTTTATCATTGCCCGCATAGGTTAAAATTAAATATTCAGCTTTAATACCACCTGCTTCTAACGTAATCAAACCTTGATAACGACCTACACCATGTTCAATATGAACAACGGGCTGCCCAGGGCGTAATTCAGCTAAATTGCGAATGAGGGTATCGGTATTAATGGTGCGGCGACTATCTGTTCGGCGGCGAACAACACGCTCCCCAAGTAAATCGCTTTCGCAAATTAATACCCTATGGATATCGGATTGAATAAAACCATGTTCAGCGGGCCCAATTGTGATGGCAAATCGGCTGTCAGTAGGGTGAGTATAGCTTTGAATAATATCAGGGCGAATTTTTAAACGTGCTAAGAGCTCGGTAACAGTTTCACGCCGGCCTTCACTTTCCACAGAAAAAACAATGGTTCCATCAAATTGTTCAGTAAACTGCCGCAATTTTTCGAGCGGTGTTTTACTTTGCCCCTGTGTGCTGATATCTGGCAATGGCAGGTAATCTAAATTGGTATTTGCCGCTTTTTTGGGCAGAGACTCGGGTGATAATTGAATACGAGGCCATTTTTTTAACGATTGATTAAGTTGTTCAACAGTTAGCCATAGCTCTGAAGGTGGGAGCAATGGGCGCATTGGGTCGACACCGCGGCTTTCATACCGCTGCTGAGTATCAACCTGAAAGCGTTCAGCCGCTTCTTGTAAGCTCTGCGAAACAATTAAACTTGATGGCGGTAAATACTCAAATAACGATGGTAGTGGCTGCGGGAAGAATAAAGGCTGCCAATACTCTATACCTGTCGGTAAGGTATTCTTACTGACCTGCTGATAAATATGCTCTGGATCACGGCGAACCTCAAAGCGCTCGCGCCATTGGCTGCGAAAACGTTCAATAGCGTCTTTATCGGTCGGAAACTCATGAGCTGGCAGTAAATTGATTTGTTCTACTTCTTCGAGTGTTCGTTGCGAGTCAACGTCAAAAGTTCGCAAGCTATCAATTTCATCATCGAAGAAATCAATACGAAAAGGCAATGAGCTTCCCATAGGAAATAAATCGAGTAAAGCGCCACGAGTGGCATATTCACCATGCTCTAAAACTTGTTCTACATGGCGATAACCAGCGTTATCGAGCTCATTACGTAAGTTATCTCGAGAAAGTTTGTCACCTTTTGCCATCACTAAGGCATGACTAGTTAAAAAGTCAGCAGGACAGACTTTTTGCATCAGTGTATTGACGGGAAGAATTAACGCGCCTTTTTGTAAACTGGATAAGCGGTATAGTGTCGATAAACGATGAGAAATAATTTCCTGATGAGGGGAGAAATTGTCATATGGCAATGTTTCCCAGTCAGAAAGTGTCTCTATAGGGTGTTTTGTAAACTGTTGAATTTCATCTCTTAAACGTAATGCATTTTGCATATCACGTGTCACGATGATAACAGGCCCTTGATGACGTTGTATTATTTCTCCACATTCAAGTGCACCAGCCGCCCCGATAAGGCAACCTAAATGGCGAACATCGCCACTACGACTAGGGAGTTCATAACGAAATTTTGACAACATAGAAATCTTCGGTATCTCACAGCGGTTAGTAAGCAGTTAAACAAGAGTTAGCACAAATATAGCCAATTTTTGCACGAAAAATAGTTAAGTTAATTAATGGATAGTTAAACTACAAAATTCGTAACAAAACAATCTGTTTTAACTCGTAATTCGTCTGAAAGTCAGACAAAAAGGCATTCAAAGCAGAAAAAAAACCATCGAGTGGTTCCATTCATCAATCGTACCCTTTATTATCGCTGAA
Source organism: Providencia sp. PROV141 (assembly GCF_028481645.1). Classification (NCBI taxonomy): domain Bacteria; kingdom Pseudomonadati; phylum Pseudomonadota; class Gammaproteobacteria; order Enterobacterales; family Morganellaceae; genus Providencia; species Providencia sp. PROV141. Next base: position 76,711 of record NZ_JAMPPR010000031.1, read on the forward strand.
CACTTCGCTTTGGCAACAGGGGCATCATAGATTTCATGCACCAATCTGTCTCATTATTTATAGGCCTACGCTATTTACGTGGGCGTGCTGCGGATAAATTTGGTCGTTTCGTTTCCAGTTTATCTGCTATTGGTATCACACTGGGGGTGACGGCATTAATAACCGTCACATCAGTGATGAATGGGTTCGAGCGATCGTTACAAGATAGCATACTTGCTTATATGCCGCAGGCAATTTTAACATCTGCCTCCGGAAATATAGACCCAGCAAAGTATCCAATAACCGATCTACAGCATTTAAACGGTGTCAGCCATATCGCACCTATTGTGCAATCTGACGTGGTATTACAAAGCCGAACCAATGTTGGCGTTGGTGTCATGGGGGGGATTGAACCTGAAGAACCTTCTTTGTTATTGGATAAACTGGTTGTTGGGGAGCGCAGTGACCTTAAAGAAGGCAGTTATAATGTTTTTCTGGGGAATAAACTTGCAGAAACGCTCGGGGTAAAACGTGGTGATGAAGTTCGCTTAATTATACCTGGAGTGAGTCAATTAACGCCAATGGGGCGTATTCCTAGTCAGCGCCTATTTACGGTGGCGGGTATTTTCCAAACAAATGGGGAAGCGGATACAAGTGAACTCGTCGTGGCACAGCAAGATGCCGCACGTATGTTACGTTACCCTACAGGGCATATTACTGGGTGGCGTTTATATTTGGATGAGCCCCTAAATGTTGATGTTCTAAGTCAGCAAGTGTTGCCGAATGGCCTAGTATGGAAAGATTGGCGAGAGCGTAAAGGGGAGTTTTTCCAAGCCGTTCGCATGGAAAAAAATATGATGGGCTTATTGCTCAGTTTAATTATTGCGGTGGCGGCCTTCAATATTATTACTTCACTATCATTGTTAGTGATGGAAAAACAAGGTGAAGTTGCTATTTTAAAAACCCTTGGCCTCAAACGTTGGCGAATTTTAATGATTTTTATGATCCAAGGCGCTGGAGCGGGGGTGATTGGTTCACTCATTGGTACAATATTAGGTACGATACTTTCTAGCCAGCTGAATGTCATTATGCCGCTGATTGGTTTATTACCTAAAGGTGTCTCTTTACCGATTGTGCTTGATTACTCTGGTATTTTAATTATTGCACTTAGTGCAATGCTGATTTCTCTGCTGGCAACGCTTTATCCTTCTTGGCGTGCAGCCGCGGTTCAACCTGCTGAGGCGTTACGTTATGAATAAACAACCACTTCTGGTCTGTGAAAATTTAAGTAAAACATATCAGGAAGGGACATTGTCGACGCAAGTGTTGAAAAATGTCAGTTTTTCCATGGGGCTAGGGGAAATGATGGCCATCGTGGGAAGTTCTGGTTCGGGGAAAAGTACCTTATTACATTTACTGGGCGGGTTAGATACCCCTTCAGAAGGGAATGTTATCTTTCGTGGCCAACATATTAATCAGTTATCTTCAGATGAGCGAGCTGCTATTCGTAATAAAGATTTAGGTTTTATTTATCAATTTCATCACCTTTTACCGGATTTTACCGCACTTGAAAATGTGGCGATGCCTTTATTAATCGGTGGTATTGCGAAAGAAACTGCATTTTCGAAAGCAACTGAAATGCTAGAAGCGGTTGGACTAGCGCATCGGGCTGGGCATCGTCCTTCTGAATTATCGGGAGGAGAGCGCCAGCGTGTTGCTATTGCAAGGGCGTTAGTGAATGAGCCTGCACTGGTTTTAGCGGATGAGCCTACGGGTAACCTTGATTTACGTAATGCAGATGCCATTTTTGAATTGTTGGGGGAATTAAACCGAACACAGCGGACCGCATTTTTAGTGGTTACCCATGATATGACACTGGCTCGCCGGTTATCTCGCCAACTGGAAATGCGTGATGGGCATTTGCAGCAGAATATTACCTTGGGGGCTCGGTAATGTCTAAGTTGCCTCTTTCATTACTCACAGCGCTGCGTTTCAGCCGTGGTCGCCGCCGAACCGGGATGGTTTCATTAGTTTCGATAGTTTCAACGTTGGGTATTGTTCTTGGGGTTGCGGTGTTAATTATTGGTTTAAGCGCAATGAATGGCTTTGAACGCGAATTAAATAACCGTGTGTTATCTGTTGTTCCCCATGGGCAAATTTATGCTGTTAAACCACCCTATAAGGATTTGGAATTTGCTGAACAAGTTATCCGGAAAACGCCAGGAGTTGAAGGCGTTAGCCCTTACATCAATTTTACGGGGTTACTTGAGCGTGGTGCAAATTTAAAAGCAATCCAAGTGATGGGGGTTTCACGAGAAACTCAGCCACAAGTCAGTGCATTACCACAATTCATTCTTAATGATGCTTGGCAGCATTTTGAAGCGGGCAAACAATCGATTATTTTAGGCCAAGGTGTGGCTGATGCATTGAATGTGAAAGTTGGGGATTGGGTGACAATTATGATCCCAAATACCGATGCCAGCTTAAAAATTCAGCAACCTAAACGTATTCGCGTACAAGTGACGGGTATTTTTAAGCTTAGTGGCTTGCTAGATCACCAACTAGCACTCGTTCCTCTCGCAGATGCACAAGAATATCTCGACTATGGTGATGGCGTGACAGGGTTTGAAATCAAAGCCACAGACCCATTTATTGCCGATCAAGTTGTTTATGATGCAGGCTTGAAAACCATGCATCATGTTGTTGTAAAAAGTTGGATAGGTGATTATGGCTATATGTACAATGATATTCAAATGGTTAGAAGTATCATGTACTTAGCTATGATATTAGTGATTGGCGTCGCGTGTTTTAATATTGTTTCTACTCTTGTTATGGCGGTTAAAGATAAAAGTAGTGATATCGCGGTATTGCGCACTCTAGGGGCAAAAGATAGGCAGATTCGTGCTATTTTCTTATGGTATGGTTTGTTGGGTGGCCTTGTTGGTTCTCTGATTGGTGCTGTACTTGGGGTCGTCATATCTTTAAATTTAACACCAATGATTAAGGTTATAGAGGCCATTGTTGGCCATCCCATTTTATCGGGTGATGTCTATTTTATTGACTTTTTACCTTCTGAATTGCATGTCATGGATGTGGTTTATGTTTTAATTACAACCATTGTATTGAGCTTACTTGCCAGTTGGTATCCTGCTCGCCGCGCTAGTAAGTTAGACCCTGCACGTATTCTCAGTGGGCAATAGCTTTTAGGGGTAGAGAGCCAATGATTTTTAGGGTACAAATCCAAAAATTTATTGGCTCTTTATATAATCACTGTGCTGCTAAAAACATTTGTTTATAACTACGAGTTTCTACCATTGCTTCTGTAAAACCATACTGTTTGGCGGTCGCCATCAACGTTTGATATAAACTATCCAGCAAATTCTGCTCATCAGTCATAATGGCAAATTCAGCAAACCAACCGATCCCACTCAAGTGATCAATTGTGATGTGGATATCATTCAGAAAATAAATGCTTCTTATTTTAGTTGTGGTTAAGTAGCAATGATATCCCAGTGTCGTTAACATATTTTGCACATGATTGCAGTCATCAATATTAATGGCTTTGCATTCAGAAGCTCCAGGGCCTTTGACTATCCATAACTTTATGCCTGATGGCACCATTTCACGTACACACATACTGACGTTCTTGCCAGCTAGTGGCGAATGTAGACTTTCATAGAAATAATCTGTCTCGGTATTATTTTCCGTAAATGGTTCAGCCAAATCAGCTTTTATTTTGTGCAAAAAGGTGTCGGGGTCCGGCAATTGAAATTTAATTTCAGCTTCATATTTACCGACGAAATGTTGGCTCATGTAGAGTTCCTTGGTACAGGTATTTCAGACTATTGATGGTAACACAAAGCGGAAACTGGTGAGGGAGATAAAGATGAGATTAGCGAATAGATAAGTGCCTAGATGTTTAAATTAGGCACTTTGAGTATAAATTTTACCGTTTATTTCTTGGTCATTTTATCTAGATAGCCCATCACAAATGCAGATAATACAAAGGTCAAGTGGATGACGACATACCACATCAGTTTGTCATTTGAGACGCTTTTTAAGTCCATGAAGATTTTTAATAGGTGAATAGAGGAAATTGCCACAATGGAAGCCGCGACTTTATTTTTTAATGATGAGGCGTCCATTTTACCTAGCCAGCCTAGTTTTTCACTACTGTCAGGGATATCCATTTGGGAGACAAAGTTCTCGTAACCTGAAAACATTACCATCACCAATAAACCACCGACTAATGCCATATCAATCAATGATAATAGCGTCAAAATTAGGTCCGCTTCAGGAATTGAAAGGATATTTGGCAAAATATGGTATAGCTCTTGAAAGAACTTAATGGTTAAAGCCAATAGTGTCAGTGAAAGCCCAAAATAGATAGGCGCTAAAATCCAACGTGAAGCATACATTGCTCTTTCAAAAAACTTTTCCATGAAATCCCTTGTAGTGGTGAGTTAATAACACAGTAAAATCTGCGAGGCGTATTTTAGCGGTAGCGAGAGTGAAGGTGAAAGGTTTTTTTATTGTTTTACCATTGTGGATGTTTTGTGGCGTATTTATGAAATAACAATGTCATTTTTATGAATAAAAAGTGACAAAATCGATACCTTCGATATTTTTATTTGCATTCAGCAAGATGATGCGTTTTAGTATGTTAACATTTAGATAATGTCATCAGTTATGGTAAGGAAATAGTTAGTTTGCCAATAAAATAAACACTTGGAGCTTGATTATTTTAATAATTTCACACAATCAGCATTTCTAAATTCATGTCATAATGACATGATAAAAAGCAATTAATATTTAATATGATATAAATTTATTGGTTATATGGATGAAAGGAAGCTTTGATGTTGCGATTTCGTTATAGGTTAAAAAAAGCTCGTAAGAATAAATGTATACGCCGCCAGCGACTTCGTAACCGGTCTTTTTATATAGATAATAGATTGGATAACATGAAAAATATCAATATTGTCGTCTTAACAGGAGCGGGTATTTCAGCTGAATCTGGGATCCAAACATTCCGTTCTGCGGATGGATTATGGGAAGAGCATCGCGTTGAAGATGTGGCAACGCCTGAAGGTTTCGAACGTAACCCTAAATTAGTACAGCGTTTTTATAATGAGCGACGTCGACAGTTACAGCAAGAAAATATTAAGCCTAACGCTGCTCACTATGCACTTGCTCAGCTTGAAGAGCTTTTTGGTGACCGTTTTTTGTTAATTACGCAAAATATAGATAATTTACATGAAAGAGCGGGAAGTCAGCGAGTTATCCATATGCATGGTGAATTACTAAAAGTTCGCTGCAACTGGTCAAATCAAGTATTGGAGTGGAAAGGGGATTTATCTGTAGATGACCGTTGTCATTGTTGCCAATTTCCTCAGCCGCTCAGGCCCCATATTGTTTGGTTTGGTGAGATGCCAATTGGAATGGATTATATCTATCAATCCCTTGAATCTGCGACTATTTTTATTTCTATTGGGACGTCTGGTCATGTATACCCTGCGGCGGGTTTTGTTCACGAGGCTAAATTGCATGGGGCACATACGGTCGAACTTAATTTAGAGCCTAGCCAAGTGGAAAGTGAGTTTGATGAGAAACACTATGGTTTAGCCAGCAAAGTTGTTGTTGAATATATCAATAAGCTTATTACGGAGTTACAGGTTAAAAATACCGCGCAATAAGCTTTCAATACATAATAATATAAGGGGAAACGTATTGTTTTCTCTTATAGGTTAGACATTTGTATCCATCATAGCTGGCATCGTAATTTCTTTGACACAGGTTGCATTGCTTGTGCTAGCGATAAAGCGTACGGCATTGACAACATCTTGTAATGGGATTAGCTGCCCATTACTTTTTTCAATGACTTCGTCAGCCGGAACGGCTAATGGGTATTCAGTTGCTAGATAACCTAAATTTATGACTGATATGGCTATTTTATCTTCACGTAGTGTTTCTCTTAACGACTGTGCTATACCCCTGAGGGCATATTTAGTGGCGGAAAAGGTGACTTCTTTACCATTATGGTTATCTAAACCCCATGTAGAACCGATCAATATAATCTTGCTATTTTTTGCTAAACGTAAATTGGGTAATAGCGCTTTTAAATTTAATAAACAGGCACTGATATTGGTTTGAATCATATTGAGTAACTCTATGTCATCAGTCGATTCAAATTGGTATTCTTCACTAAAAGCCAGTTTCTCCCAAATACCCACATTATAAATTAAGGTATGAATAGGTTGGTCCTGAATAATCTGCTTAATGGCATTCGCGCTATGAATATCATTTAAATCAGCAGGAATCCACGTAAAGTTAGTATGTTCAAAAGGAGGTTTTGAGCGAGACACTCCATAAATATGGTCTGCTTTTTCAGGGAATCCTTCGACCAATGCTTTACCTAAGCCTTTGCTAACACCATAAATTAAACATGTTTTTGACATGAGTTTTCCTGTTAACGAGTAAAATTTCGTTTTATTTATTAATCAGCTAATAAATAAAATAATAAGACTTCATATATAGCATACTATTTCAATTTAATGATTGATGATTCGTGTAGTAGGTGAGTGATATTTAACCAAATGAGAGGTATTTAAGTAACAAATAAATAATAACCTACTAATTAATACAATTTGATTATTACCCTTATTTATTATAGGTATTGATTGCCAGTGTAATAGGTAGCCTATAAAAATTACGCTAAAAAATAAATTTCACTAACGATTTCCTGCAAAAAATAGAGAGCATTAACAGGAAAGCTGATTTGAAACAATAATTGAATCTGTGATCTTTCCCATAATATGGACATTGATATTTTAGGGGGAAGGGTATGGACAAACTCTTAGAGCGGTTTTTTGAATATACCGCTTTCGATACACAATCAAAACCAAACGCCAAGACAGTGCCTAGCAGCGCAGGACAGCTAAAGTTTGCTCGTGCATTAGTTAGCGAGCTGAATGAATTAGGTTTTGAAAAAATAACGCTTAGTGATCAAGGTTGTGTGATGGCTTATTTACCGTCAAACGTTGATTGGGATGTTCCTACTATTGGGTTTATTTCACATTTAGACACAGCACCTGATTTTTCAGGTAAAAATGTGAGTCCACAAGTCCTCGAAAATTATCGGGGGGGGGATATCGCGTTAGGTATTGGTGATGAAGTGCTATCCCCAGTGATGTTTCCGGTGCTGCATGAAATGATTGGCAAAACCCTCATCATGACCGATGGTAAAACCTTACTCGGTGCCGATGATAAAGCGGGTATCGCAGAAATAATTACAGCTCTAGTGCGTTTAAAGGGTAAGAACATTCCTCATGGTAAAATCTGTCTTGCATTTACCCCTGATGAAGAGATAGGTCGTGGGGCTCGACATATCGATTTTAAACAATTTGATGCATTGTGGGCCTATACCGTCGATGGTGGTGGGGTTGGTGAGTTAGAGTATGAAAATTTTAATGCAGCTAATGTTTCTATTAAAATTGTTGGCAATAACACGCATCCCGGCACAGCTAAAGGCGTAATGGTGAATGCATTAGGGCTAGCGAACCGTATTCATTCGATGTTACCACCTGATGAAACACCTGAAAACACCGAAGGTTATGAAGGTTTTTATCATTTAACATCGTTAAAAGGGACAGTAGAAAAGGCAGAATTGAATTATATTATTCGTGATTTTGACTTAGCAGGCTTTGAAGCTAGGAAGAAAAATATCATTCGAATTGCTGAAAAAATTGGTGAAGGGTTACATCCGAGCTGTTATATCGAACTGACGCTTGATGATACCTATTATAACATGCATAAAGAAGTCATGAAGTACCCACATGTTATTGAATTAGCTAAACAAGCCATGCTTGATTGTGGTATTGAACCAATTATTCAACCCGTCCGTGGTGGTACTGACGGTGCGCAGCTTTCACATCGTGGTTTACCGTGCCCAAATATTTTCACTGGTGGCTATAACTTTCATAGTAAACATGAATTTATAACACAAGAGGGTATGGAGCAGGCGGTTAGTGTGATCATGCGTATTGCGGAACTAACGGCTATTCACGCAAGGCAATCGTGATATTTTATGATAAATAAGCGTGCTTATAACAATAAGCGCGCTTACATTTGCTATTGAAATAATACAGAAACACCACTAAGTGCCAGTAAAACTCCCATGACTAAATTAAAACGTTTTAATGTCTTAGGTTGTTTTAGTTTTTCTCTTAATTTACTGCCAAACATCGCCCAAATAGCAACACATGGCCAGTTGATGGCCGCAAATATAACGGCAACCTGTACCATTGATAAATAGGGGGCATTTATATTGGTATACATCGCCATTCCAGAGATAGCCATCATCAATGCTTTAGGGTTTATCCATTGAAATAATGCCGCTTCTAACAAAGTTAGCGGTTTAGTTTCTTGGTTACTTGTCTGTGCAACTGAATGGCTAATAGTCGTTTTCCATGCAAGCCAGAACAAATAAATAATTCCAAAATATTTTAATATTGAATAAATTATAGGGGATGTTTGAATCAAAGCTCCCACTCCAAGTCCGACAGCAATCAGCATAATAAAAAAACCAATTGATACTCCAAATGAATGCGGTAGTGTTTTGCTAAATCCAAAGTTAATACCTGAAGCAAGTAACATAATATTATTTGGACCTGGAGTTATGGATGTCACAAAGGAAAACAATGATAAAGCCAAAAGTGTTTCTATGTTCATGTTGTTATCATCTTTAAGGGGGTAATTAGTACTGTGTGAGATTGATAATGGTGAAGTAAAAACAGTTTAGAGTTGAATCAAATAATGTGCTTTATCTTTGCGTGCTTACGGGCAAGTAAGGATCATAATATGAGTATGTAAATGAAAAATAAAATATATAAAAAAATAAATAATTTAGTCATTAATAAGGATATTTTAATTGCAATCAGCGGCTTTTATTAATGGGTAATAGGGCGGGGTTATATTATGCCGATAATATTATTTTTAATAAAAGGCTCATAATTAATGAGCCTTTTTATCAAGTACCAATTTAATATTATAAGTACTGATTAATCATCAAAATACCAATAACCATTATTGACGAGTGCGGTAAGCAGTGCGATAAAGTTAACATCATCAATGGCATCAGCTAAAATTTGACTATTAACGGCATCATAACGACACAAACTATCAGCAGCCTCATAACACTCAGTTTCTAAGCATTCTCCATTAACAAAAAATTGGTCGCCAACGCGTAATGCTCTGAGACCATTTAATTTGTATAAGGTTTCTTGCTGAGTTTTCAGTAAATCATAAATTTCTTCTTGCTCATAAGGTGGTTCAGGTGGGGCAATGTCTAATTCGTGGCGTGATTGTGAGATAAACTCACCTAGCCATTTACGAAATAGCTCAGGGTCATTAATCAGTGATTCCATCATCTCGCGTAGTTTAATTTGTTCACCTTGCAAGATCTCAGCAGGGTTATCACGGAATGATAAATCAGGATCGCTATAACGATAACTGCCTAAGTCATTAGAAATTAAGTGGTCTGCAAAGCTACTGAGCAGCTCACGAGTATTTGGGGCACGGAAACCAACTGAGTAATTTAATGAAGGCTCAATGGCGTAACCTTCATGTGGAAACCCAGGTGGAATATATAAAATATCGCCGGGTTCCATTTCTTCGTCGATGATGGCGTCAAAAGGTTGAACTTGTAGTAAGTCAGGGTGCGGGGAATGTTGTTTCATTGGGATTTTTTCACCCACTCGCCAATGACGACGGCCTTCACCTTGAATAATAAACACATCGTATTGGTCGAGGTGAGGACCTACACCACCGCCGGGGACAGAGTAGGAAATCATTAAGTCGTCCATTCGCCAGTCCGAAAGCACGCGAAATGGTTTCATCAATGCAGAACTTGGATGATGCCAATGGTCAACTGCTTGAACTAAAATAGACCAATTCTCTTCGCCAAGGTGGTCATAGCTTTCAAATGGCCCGTGACCAACCTGCCAAATCCCTTCTTTATGGCTAACCAAACGGCTATCAACCTCATCTTCCATCGCCAAACCTGCAAGTTCATCAGGCGAGATAGGATCAATAAAATTTGCAAACCCTTTTTTGATAAGCAGTGGGCGCTTCTGCCAGTGACTGTCGAGGAAACTTTGCCAGTCGAGATTTAGTTTGTAATCCATCTTATTGTCCCTTGGAGCTGCTAAGTATTGCTAATCAGTTTATTACAATATACCCGGTCCCAATACTGCAAAATGACCTTATGTGTGTAATGGTATGCTGTTAAATAAACTTTCTGAGAAACTGGTATTAAAGGTTTATCTTGAGAGGAACCAAGTACATTACCCTAAATTACTTTTTATAAAACACTTCATAAATAGTATACCGGAAATGGTTTGTAAAATAGGGGACAAGCGGACGCATATCACAGATTAACTATCTTCAATCATAGATTGCTGCTTAAATGTGACGGATAAACGAGCGCCACCAAGCGGGCTGTCACTAATTGTGATATCTCCATCATATTGATCGATAATATCCACTGCAATGGATAAGCCCAAACCTTGACCAGGGCGAAGGGTGTCTGCACGTTGCCCACGAACGAAAATCAAACTACGTTTGCTTTCAGGCACACCCGGGCCATCATCATCAACAACCAGTGTTAAGCTATCAATTCCAGTAATAGCGCTAACCTCGACGAATTCAAGGCAATATTTACACGCGTTTTCCATGATATTACCCATCACTTCCATAAAGTCATTTGGTTGACCCAGCCAAGTTGTTTCAGGAGAAACATTCACCGTAATAGAAACGCCTTTGTGCTGGTAAACTTTGTGGAGAGCACTCGCAAGGCTGTCTAATATTGATGGAACAGATGAAATTTCGCGTAGCATCATATTTTCATCACCTTGCGTTGATGCGCGGTGCAAATAATAACCCACCTGTTGAGATATACGGCCAATTTGTTCGAGCATGATGGGTTCAGCCTGCTCAATATTCATTTGCTTACCTGAACGAAGTAGCCGCAGCGTTGACTGTAAAACGGCTAAAGGCGTCTTTAAACTGTGTGTTAAATCAGAAAGTGTCGTGCGGTATTTACTGTATCGCTTACGTTCATTCGTTAATAAAATATTAAGATTACGTACTAGCCCACGAAGCTCATACGGAGGGTTCTCATCTAGAGTATCTCGTTCACCTTTTTCTAGGCTACTGAGTTGTGATACTAATGATTTAATTGGCCGTAGGCTCCAATAGGCCGCTAACCATAATAGTGGGATAACTAAGATTAAGTTAGCCAGTAACACATAACCGAACCATTCCCAAACTAAACCCGTATTTTGTAAGTCTTGCGGTAGTGTATCAACAACGACAATGGTGAGCGGAGGCAAGTTTTCACTAGCTGCATATTGGTTGACGGACACGGAGTGAGTAAGCGGTTCATCGTCGTTATCCATGTCATCTAATTTTGTATTGAATTCGGGGTTGTCATCTAGGAGTTGACGAGTTTCGCGAATGTCTGTATCAATTTCATATAATCCTTCTTTTTTAAGCCAGTCATTACGGATCAGCCGTTCAACGCTAGGTACATCACGTTGGCGCCATAACACAAGCCCTTGTTCATCATAAATAATGACCAAAGTCGGGTTGTTTAACGTGAAATTTGGGGGGACGCGAATGTCAATTTTCTGGTTTTGCCATTGGGCTAGGCTATAAATTAAATTACTTTGGCTACGTAATAGGGTGTAAGTGGTTTTATCGAAACTAATCAAATACCCCAAAATCGCGACGATACCGTAGGATAAGGTGAGTGCCAAGATCACCGCTGATGTTGCACAGAGAAAACGTGCTCGTAGCGAAAGGGGTTTGAACTTAAATTTACGTAGCTTCATATTAGCCATTCACATCAAAACGGTAGCCTTGACCACGTACTGTGACAATTACATCATCACTATGAAACTGTTGAATTTTTTTGCGTAAACGACCCATTAGAACATCAATAGTATGACTTTCTCTGAGTTCTGCATCTGGATAAAGCTGGCGCATTAACGAGTCTTTGCTAACCACTTTCCCGTTGTTGCGCAGTAGCGTCTCGATGATAGTGTATTCAAAAGCAGTTAATTTGACGGCTTCGCCATTAACGGTAAATTCTTTGCGCGATAGGTCAATCACGAAATTGCCTAATTCGAGTACTTGTGAGGCAAGACCACTGTTTCTGCGCATCAAAGCTTGCATACGGGCGACCAGTTCTTCTAGCTGGAAAGGTTTAGTCACGTAGTCATCAGCACCACTGTTTAGCGCTTGTACTTTTTCTTGCCAACTTTCCCGAGCGGTTAATACTAAAAGTGGAATATTGACGTGCTCACTACGCCAGCGTTTGATCATAGAAAGTCCGTCTTCATCAGGTAGGCCCAAATCGACAACTGCGATATCTGGACAGCTTTCGTGTAAAAAGTAATCAGCTTCTTTTGCGTCTTCAGCTGAATCAACCTGATGGCCAAGCTCTTTAAGCTGTACGGTTAAATGGTGACGAAGTAACGCGTTGTCTTCGACAATAAGAATTCGCATCGGAAACCCTCATATTGAAAAGAGATAGCTACAACTTATCAGATAGTAGCACTAGATACGCTATGGTAAAAAGAGTTCTGAATAACGACAAGGGATTAAGTAAATATAAATCAAACGAAGCGGAAATATAATTTATCTATATTTAGCTTTGAATAGTTTAGTATGAGGGATAGAACAGGGAATTCAGAATGGTAATTAAAAAAGGCGACTTATAAGCCGCCTAATTTGAAAGCATGAAAGCTATTTTAGCTCATCGATAAAAGTGACAGCGTAACCGATGTAGTTAGCAGGCGTCATTTCCTTCAAACGCGCTTTTTCGTGCTCTGGTAATTCTAAACTATCAATAAATTGTTTCATACCTTCAGCAGTAACACGTTTACCTCGGGTCAATTCTTTGAGTTTTTCGTACGGTTTTTCAATACCATAACGGCGCATTACAGTTTGAATTGGCTCTGCTAATACTTCCCAGTTTTGGTCTAATTCATCCAGTAAATGTTGTTCATTAACTTCTAATTTATTCAAACCTTTCATGGTTGATTGATAAGCAATCAATGCATAACCTAAGCCGACACCGAGATTACGTAATACTGTCGAGTCAGTTAAGTCACGCTGCCAGCGAGAAACGGGGAGTTTGCTAGCTAAATGGCCTAAGACGGCATTGGCTAAGCCTAAATTGCCTTCAGAGTTTTCGAAATCAATCGGGTTGACTTTGTGTGGCATGGTCGAGGAACCAATTTCACCTGCGATTGTTTTTTGTTTGAAGTGATTTAATGCGATATAGCCCCAAATATCACGGTCGAAGTCTAACACGATAGTGTTAAAGCGAGCGACGCAATCAAATAACTCAGCAATATAGTCATGAGGTTCAATTTGCGTAGTGAATGGGTTCCATTGAATGCCTAACGATGTGACGAAGGTTTCGCTGAATTCGTGCCAGTTAACTTCAGGATAAGCGACCATATGTGCATTATAGTTACCGACTGCGCCATTGATTTTACCTAGAATTTCAACTTGTTGTAGCTGGCGGAATTGGCGCTCTAAACGATAAGCAACGTTCGCAAACTCTTTACCAATGGTGGATGGGGTTGCAGGTTGGCCGTGTGTACGTGACAGTAACGGTAAATTGCGGTACTCATGAGCCATTGTTTTGATTTTATCAATGATTTGACGCCATTGTGGCAGCAAAACTTCTTCACGAGCGGTTTTCAGCATTAATGCGTGAGAGAGGTTATTGATATCTTCTGAAGTACAAGCAAAGTGAATAAATTCAGAAACTGCATGAAGAGCAGGGATGTCCGCTACCTTTTCTTTTAGGAAGTATTCTACAGCTTTCACATCATGGTTAGTTGTGCGTTCAATTTCTTTGATACGCATTGCGTCTTTTTCACAGAAGTTCGCGACAATTTCATCCAAGTAAGCGATTGCGTCAGCGTCAAATGCAGGAACTTCTTTGATTTGAGCGGTTGCAGCCAGTTTTTGTAGCCAGCGAACTTCAACTTGTACGCGAAATTTCAGTAAACCAAACTCACTAAAAATAGTGCGTAACGTGCTGACTTTATCACCGTAACGGCCGTCAATCGGGGATACAGCGGTCAGTGAGGATAATTCCATTGGTAGCAACTCCAGATTTAAAGGTGAGACAAAATATCTTTCGCCTGATTAGCCAGACGATTGCGAGAGAACATGAGTTGGATACGACTTCCACCAACTTGTTGCCAAAGCACTGCACAGCGAATACCTGCGAGCAAGGTGGCTCTAACTTTTGCTTGAACGAGTGTGTTTTTTAGGATGTCAGGGGAACCAGTGACTTGAATTCGCGGTCCAGCTGGGCTGACTACATCTACATAAATACCCGCTAGTGCGTTAAACACGCCTTCAGAAAGTGGCTCAAAATAACCCGCTTGGCGCTCAAATTGTTCAATACGTTGGCCTAACTGGTTCATCGCTTCTTGATTTTTATTGAGGCGACGTTCAAGTGTCATAATACTTAACATATATCGCGTCATTTCAGCGGATAAACCACTGTTACCGCCAGTCAGCATACCTAGCATGGCACTGAGACCCGTCTTTAAATTTTCGGCATCATTACCAAATACATCCAAAGTGGATTTTGGATTCATATTGGTGAGGCTATTGACCATGGTTTCAGTGTCTTTCTCAAGACAAACACCTTCATGTGCGAGTTTTTGAACCATCGCGCTTGCTTGGCAGATACCCGCTAAAGCAAGCGTAATGTCATAATAGTTTTTTGCCACATTTACTCCTGAATACGGGCTTCAATAATACCGCCACCGAGACAAACTTCATCGATATAAAATACAGCGGATTGACCTGGAGTGACAGCCGCGACTGGGTAGTCAAAAGTAACTTCAATGCGATCATCACTTAGTGGGGTAATCGTACAAGGGATATCCGCTTGACGATAACGTGTTTTTACTACGCAACGTAGTGGCTCAGTCATGGTTTTTCGGTCAACCCAATGTAATTGCTGGGCAATTAACCCAACAGACATTAAACGAGGGTGTTCATGGCCTTGAGCTACGATAAGGATGTTGTTTTCGACGTCTTTATCGACAACATACCAAGGTTCTTCGGAGCCTTCTTTTGTACCACCGATGCCGAGACCTTTTCGTTGTCCTAAAGTGTGGTACATCAAACCTTCGTGCTGACCAATTGTTTCGCCATCAACAGTGACGATAGGGCCCGGTTGAGCGGGTAAGTAGCGGCCTAAAAAGTCGCGGAACTTACGCTCACCAATGAAACAGATCCCCGTGGAGTCTTTTTTCTTTGCAGTAATTAAGCCAATTTCTTCTGCAATACGGCGTACTTCAGGTTTTTCGAGTTCGCCAACTGGGAAAAGGCTTTTAGCTACTTGTTCGTGGCTCAGAGTATATAAAAAATAGCTTTGGTCTTTGTTGTTATCTAAACCACGTAATAATTGGCTTTTACCATTGATGTCACGGCGGCGCACATAGTGACCAGTAGCAATGTAATCTGCGCCTAAATCTTCAGCCGCAAATTCTAAGAAAGCTTTAAACTTGATTTCTTTGTTGCAGAGAATATCTGGGTTCGGTGTGCGGCCTGCTTTGTATTCAGTTAAGAAATGTTCGAAAACATTGTCCCAATATTCAGCAGCGAAATTAATGGTATGAAGTTCAATACCCAATTTGTCACACACAGCTTGTGCATCGGCAAGGTCAGTAGCAGCTGAACAATATTCTGTGTCGTCATCTTCTTCCCAGTTCTTCATAAACAGACCAGCAACCTGATACCCTTGTTGCTGTAGCAAATAAGCGGATACAGAGGAGTCAACACCACCGGACATCCCGACGATGACTTTTTTTTGGCTGTTATCTGACATGGTACTATTATTTGACATGGAAATATCTCACTGCGGAAAAATCAAGCCCCATACTTTAGCATGTTGTTCCCGCATTACACCAGAGTTACGGGGGAATATTATTGCTTGGTGAAATCTTCACCAAGCAGAAGTTGAGTGCTTAAAGATAATGATCGCCGTAAGCTGTTAAGATATCGAGAGGATAATGCTTTCCTATGAGAAAACAGCGCAGACTTTCCGCCACTAATGGCGAACGCAGACAGTTGCTGTTTAGAATTTCTTGGGCAGTCAGCCAATGACAGTCGCTAATATCACTGTCTTGTGGCTGTGTCTCACAAATGGATTCAAGTTCTACGGCAAATAAAAAGCGGATAAACTGGGTTTTATCTGGGGCAATCCATTGATGAATCTTAATTAATTGTGTGGGTGTTGCTTTGATTCCCGTTTCTTCTAATAATTCGCGTTCAGCGGCTTGCAAAATAGTCTCATCAGCTTCTAAATGCCCAGCAGGTTGATTCCAAGTGGGTTTGTCATTTATCCACTCTTCCACGACTAAAAATTTGCCTTGTGCATGCACGACAGTTGCTACAGTCACATTGGGTTTAAACAACAGTTACCTCCTTCCATTCGCCAACTGAAAGATTTCCCAAATTAAATTCACCAATTTGATAACGAATTAGCCTAAGTGTTGGGAAACCTATATTTGCCGTCATACGACGGACTTGCCGATTACGTCCTTCATATAATGTAATTTTTAACCAGCTAGTCGGGATATTTTTGCGTTCCCGTATTGGCGGGGTTCTTTGCCATAGCCATTCTGGTTCGCCAACTAACTCGACTCCCGCAGGGAGTGTTGGACCATCATTTAATGTTAACCCCCGTCGAAATTTTAGTAGTGCGTCTTCATCGGGAATACCTTCTACCTGAGCATAGTATATTTTCCCTGTTTTTTTCTGTGGTTGAGTTAAACGTGCCTGTAGTTTTCCATCATTGGTTAATATTAATAGCCCTTCACTGTCTCTATCAAGACGTCCAGCGGCGTATACATCATTGATTGGAATATATTTTTTTAGTGTATCGCGACCTTGTTCATCAGTAAATTGAGGAAGAACATCAAATGGCTTGTTAAATAAGATGATTTTAGTTGATGCTTGCGAATGCCCCGAAACCCGTTTAGTCCTATGCTTTAAAGTAGTAGGGGGGGGCGAGTAACGATTTTTCTTCGCAACTGATTTTTTGTTCGGTCTGTTCATGGTCATTCAATGAGAATTTATGAGTTTTAATTTACGGCGATTTATTCCATCTAGTGTAGGAGATTTAACGGTTTGATCCTAGAACGGATTTTTCATGGCGATGTAATATTTAATTAACAACTTTAAAAACATTTAAATCAATAAAAACAATTTTCCATTTAAAAATAAGTACATATGAATTTGTTTGGATGGTGATAGTGTGAGCAAAACGTATTTTTAATTTGAGTTAACTTGCTAATATTATTTTTTGTTAGGGAAGTATTTTAACAAAAGTTGTGTCGTTCGCTCAAATGAGTCGTTGACAACTTTTCATCGCAGTTTGATTTATTTCTAATAATGGAATGCTTAAATTAATTTATTGATTTAACAGTGTTTATAAATAGATATTCGATTAACTTACAAGGTAAAACAGTACGTTAAATGCGATCGGCATTGAAGCTTAGATGAGTAATCATTGGCGTTCGACGCAGATTGAAGTAGTATTGACACGTCTCTTACAAAAAATTAACAAGCAAAATACGCAAGTGAAAGGAGAGGTTAATGGAAAGCAAAGTAGTAGTTCCGGCAGAAGGCGCTAAAATTACCATTGATGCAAAAGGCAAACTAAACGTTCCGAACAACCCAATTATCCCTTTTATCGAAGGTGACGGCATTGGTATCGATGTCACACCAGCAATGTTGAAAGTGGTTGATGCGGCAGTGAAAAAAGCCTACAACGGTGAGCGCAAAATTTCTTGGATGGAAGTTTACACCGGTGAAAAATCTACACAAATTTATGGTAAAGATGTTTGGTTACCAGAAGAAACTCTCGATTTAATCCGTGATTACCGTGTTTCAATTAAAGGCCCTTTAACAACTCCTGTTGGTGGTGGTATTCGTTCTCTGAACGTTGCATTGCGTCAACAACTTGACCTGTATATCTGTTTACGTCCTGTTCGCTACTACAAAGGCACTCCAAGCCCAGTTAAACAACCTGAACTGACTGATATGGTTATTTTCCGTGAAAACTCTGAAGATATCTATGCGGGTATTGAGTGGAAAGCGGGTAGTGCAGAAGCAGATAAAGTTATTAAATTCCTGAAAGATGAAATGGGTGTGACTAAAATCCGTTTCCCACAAGACTGTGGTATTGGTATCAAGCCTTGTTCAGAAGAAGGCACAAAACGTTTAGTTCGTGCTGCTATTGAATATGCTATTGATAATGGCCGTGATTCAGTGACTTTAGTTCATAAAGGTAACATTATGAAATTCACTGAAGGTGCATTTAAAGATTGGGGATACCAATTAGCACAAGAGGAATTTGGCGGCGAATTATTAGATGGCGGCCCATGGGTTAAAATTAAAAACCCTAAAACTGGCAAAGATATTATCGTTAAAGATGTTATCGCAGATGCTTTCTTACAACAAATCCTGCTGCGCCCAGCAGAATACGATGTTATCGCTTGTATGAACCTAAATGGTGACTACATTTCTGATGCATTAGCAGCGCAAGTTGGTGGTATTGGTATCGCTCCAGGTGCAAATATTGGTTCTGAGTGCGCCTTGTTCGAAGCAACGCATGGTACTGCACCAAAATATGCAGGCCAAGATAAAGTTAACCCTGGCTCTATTATCCTTTCTGCTGAGATGATGCTGCGCCATATGGGCTGGACTGAAGCGGCTGACCTAATCGTTAAAGGTATGGAAGGCGCAATCGAAGCTAAAACTGTAACCTATGACTTCGAACGTCAATTAGAAGGCGCTAAGTTACTGAAATGTAGCGAATTCGGTGACGCAATCATTAAACACATGTAATTTATTACGTGGTGTGATTAATAACGGGAGCTTAATAGTTCCCGTTTTTTATTGTCACATTTGAAATGGTTATCAAAAAGTTATCAAAACGAATTATCAAAATAGTTTACATTATGTACAGATAATTTATATCTTAATGATATCGTCATAGAGAAAATTAGTATGAGAGTATTCAAGTATAGAGGTGGAGATGAAGAGGTGTTTTCAAGGGATTTATCTTCATTAGAACAGGATTATTTTTGGTCTCCTAATTATGACAATCTAAATGATCCATGTGAAGGTCTAGTACTAACAGATCAAGTATTCGAACAATTAGATGTTTTAAATAATATGTTTGGTAATACAGTACAAACTTCATTTATTTCACTTGATTCAGTAAAAGAAGCATTTAGAGATTTAATTGCTATTAAAGATAAGTCTGGAATTTACTCTTTGAGTAAAACTTTTACTGATGAATTATTATGGGCGCATTATGCTAATAGCCATAATGGCTTTTGTATTGAATATGATTTAGATAAATTGTGCGAATTTGAAGGTACTAAATATTCTATTTTTGATGTCCTATATCAAAATAAGCCACCGATAATGAATGTTGACAGCATGTTTACTTCAGATGCTCAAAATGAGATTCTTCAAAAATTAACAAGCGTAAAGTCTAAGAGATGGGAGTATGAAGAAGAAATCAGAATTATCACACCAAGTGAGGGTAAACAGTATTACGATTTCAGAGCTGTAAGGTCTATATATTTTGGTTTGCGAATGAAAAAGAAAAATATACGGTTGATTATGGAAACCCTTCAAGGAAGGGGGATTAAATATTTCCAAATGCAATTGAAAGCCAATACATATGAGTTGACTCATCAACTAATAGAAGATTTATATCCTACAGAACAAAAGTACAAATATTCAATTTCTCCTATTGATGAGTATACTATTGATGTGCAAAGCTTAGATGAGAAATGGAGTAAATATAAGCCATATTTATTTAAATTAGCAGAAATAGCTAGAAGAGAACCATACTGCCAAGAGGTTACTATGGTTGCTCTGGATACTACACAAAGTACAATTAATAATCCTATTTTCTTTGCGCAATTTAAGAGAAAGGAATACAGGTATCAAAATATATATCTAACGATCAAGGAGATAGATGATGCTTTTGAGTTAATCGATGATTTGGATGAAAGTTGCTGCAGCATCCATCCTAAAGCTTAACTAGCAACCAATCTTTACCCCGATCATCATTATATTTATCAGTCATTTTTTGCGATTTATGACCCAGTAAATCTTTAGTGTTAATTCCTTGTTCTCGATAGAGTCTTTCTGATAAAGATCGTTGTTCATGGAATGATGCCGGCGTTCCTTCACCCCAATCAATATCAGTTTTATTTCGTGCCTTCTTGAAATTTGTTGTTATTGTATTTGCAGTGACTTGGTCACCTCGATTTGCTTGAGAAGTTGTACGGAAATAATGGATTAGATATGGGCTGAGAACACGGTCTCGACATCTAGAAATAACATCCCTCAGCGACATGTTTAATGCATCAGATCTTAATGCTAGTGGAATAGCCAGTTTACTTCCTGTTTTTTCTTGCGTTACATGCAAATGGTCATCCCAAATATCGCTAAATTTCATTGCTGAGATATCACCAAGCCGTTGCCCAGTTATCACAGCTAATAGCATCGCATTGCCTAAATACTTATGTTGCTTGTCTGCTACTTCAAATATTTTTTGCCACTCCTCTAAATTAAGGCGCTGGCGGGTAATTCGTCTTTTTGGTTGTTTAGTTGCGAGTGCAGGGTTATATCCTGGTGGGACTTCACCAGCATGCTGCGCCTCTTTGAACACATCGATTAATACAGATCGAATAACCTGAGCCATGCGATGTTGGCCATTAGATTTATACTCATCAAGTATTGATGCGATATCTCTCGCATCAACTGCAGGTAAAGGCTTCATTGCGAGAGAGTGGCGCATTAGGTCCACAGGTTTTCTTTTTTGCTTATATGTATTTTGTTTTATATCACCGTCAGCAAGGCGTTCCTCTTGTATTACCCAGTAGCGATCCAGCCAAGTATTTACGGTGATCTCTTTACCTTTAATTCTTGCCACTCTATCGCTGATCGCCATGACTTGACGGCTACGTTGTTCAGCTAACCTGTTATTAGCTTCAATCGCAATTTCACGCGCCTCGGATTCATTGTCACCGAGGGCGTGATACTTTCCAGTTATTGGGTGACGATAGCGCCAGTAAACCTTGTTAGCTTTTCTGCTAAATAGTGGGTAGAGATTAGGGATGTTGACGTTATTTTTACGTGGTCGGGCAGCCATCGTTTAAAATCCTTTGTAATTTTGGGTTATCACTCTTATTGATAACCGGTGATGTCAAATTACCGACTAAGTCGGCATCTTCTCTCACGCGCCAAATACCGCCTTCTTTTTGTGCTGGTGGATAGAACAAGCCACTCCTAGCGTAGCGTTGTAATGTCCCCAGTCGAGGAGGGCGACTTCTATAACGTTCGCTCGCCCATTCCTCCAAAGTTAGCATTTGCATAATTACCTCCACATTCTGCCGCATACAGATTTTTAATTTTTGACTATACTTATTAAGTAACACGCGATACTTGCTATTATTTGCCGACATATTATATGTCGGTTTTTTTTGCTAATTTCTTGTTTATTTATATCTTTGGACTAAGCTTAAGTAATTCTACAGTTACTTATATTCCTATAGAATGAGCTGATCCCTGTGTGTTAATTATTTACCGCTGAATTTATTGGCGGTATTTTTTTATTTATTGATTTGGTTTTAATCTAAATACAATAAATAACTATCACTCGAACTTATTATTATCAGCAAAAATTAGTTTATAAATTTCTTCACGATGGACACTAATATCTTTTGGGGCATCAATACCAATCCGCACTTGGTTACCCTTTACTCCTAAAATTGTAACTTTAATATCATCACCAATAACCACAACTTCGGTTGGTTTTCGAGTAAGAATAAGCATTCCCATACTAAGCACTCCACACAGTTTATAAGGTTGCCTGAACTAACTTATCCACATCAGGCGGCTGTGGTATTCTTGGAAGCCCTACACAACCAAGAGAATTTTTTATGTCAGACAATCTAAAAATGACCAAAGAACAATTTGCATTACATGTTTTTGATCAAACAGTCGACTTATTTGGCTCTTTAAATAATGGCGTTGAGATTGATTTCGCCAATGAAGAACATAAACGGGACGAGTTTGATAAAACATATCGCTTTCTAGCTGGTCGATTACGCGACCGATTAGAAGAGCAGGGTATTATTTTAGAAGAACTATACATTCCAGAGCTTTAAGTACCGCTAGCTTATAGTTAGCTGCTGGGCCTATACCTTTTAGTTGAAATTGCTTTTCCATTTCATCAAGTAAGTGCCCAGCAATCCCTAGCAAGCCCACGTTTAGCTCATGGGTTTTATTTTCTGTTTTTGTGTGCATATTAGCTATTTTTTGTGCTGTAGCCTTTGCTTTGTCTCTAGCGTTATTATCATTCATTAGATCAATAATTTTCTGGCACTTAGCCTTGCTAAAGCTTTCTTCTATAAAATGTTGAAATGTTTTGCAGTTCTTTAATGTCCACTGGCAATGTTCAGGCGAAATTATTTTTTCCGCAGGAATATCTGGGTTCTGAACTCTTAAAGTGAGCCCTCTTGTTGAGGCTCCTTCTAACCACTCAACCTTCTCTAGTAATGCCTGTTTAATTTCTTGGCACTTACATTCATTATCCATACCCATACCCCGCACATTAAGCCTAATTAAGCACTAATAATGACTTGGCAGCGTTCAGACTGGTCGAAAATATCCTCATCAAGCTTTTCTAGTTGCTGCTGCAGGTCGACTTGCTTAGCTTTAAGTGCCGCCAGCTTTTGAAGTTCAGCGGCTTTTTCCATAATCCATGCTGCAGCATCTTCTTGCGACATAGCAACGCTAAAAGTTACGATTGGTTCATTTGAATTGGTTTGCATTGAACACCTCCTAAGTTGTCTTAGATATAAACTAATTCAACTTAGGATCTATGTCAATACAAAATCTAAGAAAACTTAGATTTAAATTAAGAAGGGAGGTTATAGCTCGTATTGAACACCACGAACGAGACCAACTATTTCACAGTTACCATTGATTGGAATGTTGTCATATCGTGGGTTTAGTGGCATTAAAAATTTATTGGGGCCATCAACAACATAACGTTTCACGGTAACTTCATCAGAGCCTTGCAATCTAGCGACAACAAATTTACCACTAACAACTTCAGCTTCAGGATCAACAATAACTGTTGAGCCTTCTGGGATTGACGGTAAGCCATAAGGATTTGTCATGGAGTCGCCAATGACGCGCAATGCGAATGATAGAGGCGATACTTTAAGGGTTGTCTCTATGAACTCTAAATCATCATCGTAAATCTGATTTGGCGCATAGTCAGTGAAGTTGCCAGCTTGGACATAAGATAAAATCGGCACCTTTTGTGCGCTCGTGATTATGTTAGATGTTTGCTTAGATGGAATACCATACAATATATATGCTTCAGTTGTATTGAAATACCTAGCTAATTTCAATAGAGCATCACTCCGTGGTGCATTTAGGTCTCTCTCCCAATACCCGACAGTAACATCAGATACGCCACAGTACCGCCCAAGTTCTTTTTGGGTGGTTTTAGTGATATCCCTCAAGGCCTTTATTCTGCTTCCGATGGTGTTTTCAGTTTTACTCATTCCTAAGTCCATTTCATATAAACCTAAGTTATCTTAGTTTTTATTGACCAAATATAAATTAACAATTAACATCTAACTTAACTTAGAAATTGGGAGGTGTTATGACCACAGAGCAGATCGAAAAATACTTCGGAACCACTAATAAAATTGCTGAGTTTTTTCGGATAAGCCCCGAAGCTTTTTACCAGTGGAAAAAACGGCCAAATCAATTAATTCCGAAAAATCGCGCCATTGAGGCTGATTACAGAACGAAAGGTGAATTGAGGTTTGACCCTGCACTTTATCAATAAAGTACCAAATCCAACTAACTGAGTTAACTACCAACAAAACAACGGAATTGTAGATATGTGCAAACAAACATTAAAAGAAGTCGTGAAAGAGATGTGTAAGGCGTATCCCGGTGGACGTTCAGCGATGGCTGGTGCATTGGGTATGACAGAAACCACGTTCAATAACAATTTGTATGAAAAGAACGGCTGTCGTTTTTTTGAGCGTGAAGAGCTTGAAGCGATGGAAGATTTATCTAATACCTCATTTCTTGCAGGGTATTACGCAAACAGAAGAAATTTATTGCTGGTGGAAAAGATAAGCCCAGAGGATTTGGACGAACCAGAATTATTCAAATTACAAACTCGAGCATCAACAACTCGCGGCGAGTTAGTTGTATTCATTGGTAAAGCATTGGAAGACGGTGTTGTTGATAAGCATGAAGAAAAACAAATTCTGACAATGTTGGATAGAGCAATCGCAAGCACTAGAGGGGCTATCAATGCGCTCATTAAATTACATAAGAAAGGTTGACGCCCCAGATATGCGGTCCGAGGCGTCGGGTGCTAATAACAACTTGTGTGGAGTAACTAGCATGAGCAGTGTAACGAATTTACGCGGTAGAACGCAAGTGAGAGTTTCTATCCGTGATGGTCGTTTTGTCTATGAACTAAAGGTACCAGAAGGGCGGCAGGAGACCAACTACAAGTTTGTTGAGTGGTTGGTAGATGATTTTAATGCAAGTTGCGGGAGAGGGGATCATGTCCAATGAAAAACATAAGAACCTCAATCGTT